>JAILKL010000069.1 GCA_024693775.1 Pseudobutyrivibrio sp. | reverse complement strand
TATCAATAAATTTGATATGAACTCGGGGTTTTATGTAAAAGGAGGTTAGGTATGAAGTTTTTTGTATGCGAGGTTTGTGGAAATTTCGTAAGCATGATTCATGAGTCTGGTGCGCCAATGACATGCTGTGGACAGAAGATGAAAGAGCTCGTTCCAGGTACTACAGATGCTGCTACTGAGAAGCATGTTCCTGTATGTACAGTTGATGGAAACAAGGTTACTGTAGTAGTCGGTTCTGTTGAGCATCCAATGGCAGAAGAGCATTATATTCAGTGGATTGCCATTGAGACAAAGAAGGGAACACAGAGAAAGGTATTAGAGCCAGGCCAGAAGCCATGTGCAGAATTCCTTCTTACAGATGATGATGAGCTTGTTGCAGCTTACGAGTATTGCAATTTACACGGATTATGGAAATCATAAATTAAATTTTTTGAGGCAACTTTAGGTTGCCTCTTTTTTATTGCATTTTACTGTGATAGAATGATTCAAAATTGGCTTAAATATAGGTTTAGATAGGAGAATCTGCTATGAAAGAAAATATTGTATTGATTGGTATGCCAGGGGTAGGAAAGAGCACACTTGGTGTTGTTCTTGCAAAGGAATTAGGATATCAGTTTGTTGATGCTGATTTGTTAATTCAGGAGCGCGAAAATCGCCTTTTAAAGGAAATCATTGCCGAAGAGGGAGTAGATGGATTCCTTCAGATAGAAAATGATGTAAATGCCTCTATTAACACTACAAAGACCGTTATAGCCACAGGCGGCAGCGTTATTTATGGTGAAAAGGCTATGGAGCATCTTGGAAAAATAGGTGAGGTCGTTTACCTAAAGCTAGATTATGAGACATTGGATAGCAGATTGGGTAGCCTAAAGGGCCGTGGAGTAGTTTTACGTGATGGACAGACTCTAAAGACTCTATACGAGGAAAGAGTGCCACTATACGAGAAATACGCAGATATTACTGTAGATGAGGGTGGATTAGACCTAGAAGCTACATTAAAAAAAGTTCTCTCGGACCTTCCTAAATAAAGGAAGGGGAGAGAACGTTATCAATCGAGTATTATAATATAGTATATTCGAATAAAAATCAGCTTTTTGGCATAAATGGTTAATAAAATGACATAAGCTGTAATTATCTTTCAGAAACCTTTTTAAACCCGGTTTTGAAAAGCCATTTCTGATCAATTTCTTTAATTTCATCTCCGAATGCTATATGCAATCTAACAGATGACTCTAGCTTTTCAATTTCTTTGATGATACCCTCACCAAATTTTGGATGATTTACTGTATCACCAACTTCATAACGAACCTTTGAATTGTCGATGTTTTTATAAGCCTTTTGAGTGCGGTAGGTATCAAGCATCTGCACCTGAGCATGGTCAACATTTGGACGAGTGAGCACCTGACCGTAATCAATCTTTTGAAGGCTGGCATCTTCAATGTAGATATCCTGAGGAACGGCACCGATTAGAGAACAGCAATATTTCCATGCACTGCCGTGAACACCTGGCTGCCAGGTATATTCGCTAGGAATGGCTATGTTTCTAGTCATGTAGTGAGCATATTCATGTTTAAAAAGATTAATTCTATCTTCTTTAGATATTTGATTTTGCATACAATAGCCGATAAAGAATAATGAGAACTCAAAATGCTCTTCTTCATCGTATGTAGGTGGAGTATAAGAACCTAGTGCCTTGGCATCCATACCAAAGGTAATAGGTACCTCTGCACCGTGGAGACCGAACTTTGCATCTAGAAGAGTGTATAGTGATGTGATCTCTGCTCTGAGGATAGGTTCCTCATTGCGTAGTAATTTAAGCATTTCATTTTTTGTCATATATAAAACTCCTAATATAACTTAATTCAGACAAAGTCTGTGCAATAGTATAACAAGGAAAAATGAAAAGCTCAAATAGAAATCCTCTACAATAATCGTGATTTATTTGTTAAATCTTTTGGGTTTGTTTGACATTGATTTTTGGGGGTTTTAAACTTTAAATACAAAGGTGTGGCATTTCTTAAGGAGAGAGCCTATGAAAAATTTGAAAAGATTAATAAAAAGGTTTTACGCACTAATTTTATGTGCTTTTTTAGGAGCTGGATTGTTTATAAATCCATGTGAGGTGGAGGCTGCCAAAAAGTCATCCTCGTCGGGAACCTATGCTGAGGGGGATAACGTAGCCTTTGGGTACTTGGATGGTGTAAAACTCAATTGGACAATTCTTTCCTATGACACTGAAACAAAGGTAGCCTTTGTAATAGCTAGAAAGAGCCTTAGCACAAAGACTGTCACCGCATATAGAGATGCTGTAAATGCGCTGTATTACACCTCTGGAAGAGAAGCTGGATTTGTTACCTGGAAGGACAATTATTGGAGAGGCTGGCTCAACACCACCTTCTATAACAATTGCTTTACAGACGAAGAGCGTGAAATGATTCAGCAGACAGAGATTACTGCTAAGTCAAACAAGGCTAGTATAATGAATTTTTATCATGACACTACTTTAGATAGCTATTATTTAAAACGTGGCGAAAAGAATTCCTTGAATCTGGATATCTACAAGAATCAAACCAGCTCAAAGGATTACTTTTTCTTCTTGTCCAGTGACGAATATACTACCTATAAGGATACAATGCCATATGAGACAAAGAATATATGGCCTCTTAGAACAAATGCCTACGATGATCCTTCACAGGGATTATTTGTGGATGAAAGTACCAAATTAATAGAGAGAAAATATTATTATTTAGGCGATGCCATTAGACCTGCATGCTATGTTCAGCTGGAGGAGCCAGAGACTACAGATGAGGATTCTACAGATTCTTCTGAGAGTACTGAAAGCTCCTCAACTAGCAGCAGCGAATCCTCTAGTTCGTCTAGTAGCTCTAGCAGTTCTAGTACTTCCACTGCTAGCACAGCCACAGCTACTACCACATCTACCAAAAAGACCAGTAGCAAAAGCTATGCTAATAATGCAACGGATATAGGAAATATTACCTTGCCAGATGACAATAGCTACGATCTTTCTGTAGGAGGACAGGCTCAGGTGGCTATCAATTTGGACTATTTGAATAGTACAGACAAGAAATATACTGTGACCTACAAGAGCTCAGATGAGGAGATTTTTACAGTAAATTCCAGTGGATTGATTACCGGAGTATCAAAGGGTTCGGCTACTTTGACAGTTAAAATGAAAAAATCCAATGGCAAGAGTTATTCTCTGACCTGTAGAATTAATGTGGGATAAGGACTAATTCTAGAATTTTGCGGCAAATAATTATATACTTATCTCATGAATTACCTTAAGAATTTGATACGCGTAACTGAATATAAAGATTTGCAGCCTGACTATGGGGAGGGGACACTTGTACTCACCGATAGCCAGGCTGTTGTTGATGAATGCACTTTATTAAATATCCCCGTGGCTGCCTTTGAGCATGACGACAAGGTGGGGATAAAATGCGACCAGATTTTACTAGATGTGGACGATGTAGATGATGAGGTATTTGAAAATATATATCGTAGATGCGTAGGAATTCCATGGGAAATCGGAGAAACAGAGCGAACCACCATCAGAGAATTTGCAATGTTTGATTTAGATGATTTGTTTATGTTATATTCAAAGCCAGGAATGACTGAGTACATGGAGCCTCTATTTGATTACCAGGAGGAAAAGGAGTACGAGGCCAATTACATTGAATACATATACAAGCTATATGGCTTTGGAATGTGGCTTGTGCATGACAAGGTCACCGGGGAGTTAGTAGGCAGAGCAGGAATAGAGGTCCGAGAAACCTGCGACAGAGAAGGCCAGGCAGAGATGGGGTTTGCCATTGCCTCTGATAGATGGCATCAGGGGTTGGCCTATGAGGTATGCAGCAAAATCATAGAAATCGCTGCAATTGATTACGGACTGACTAGCTTGATTGCTAGATGTGATCCTAGAAACTTGGGGAGCAAGAGGTTATTGGAAAAGCTGGGATTTTCGCTAGAGGGCTACGAGCCCGATGGAGATTGTAGATATTTTAGGGAGATTTAGTAATGGATTTAAACGAATACCAGCACGAAGTAGTGGTGACAGATGCGGGGTTACCTTTTAAGTTATTTTCATTTGAGGGGGCCAATGGAAACTATGTCAGAGGAAAGCATTGGCATCGTTCCATAGAGATTTTTGCTGTATGGGAGGGAAAGCTAGACTTTACCCTTCATGATAAAAAGCTGCCCTTAAATGGAGGAGAGTTTGTTATTGTAAACAGCAATGAGGTACATAGTATTTCTGCGCCTGATCCTAACAAGACTGTTGTATTACAGATTCCTCAGGATGCATTTGCAGAATACTTTACAGATGACCAGTTTATCTGGTTTTCCCATGCCGATAGAGAATCAGATCATAGAGTCTTTGTACTTTTACAGGAAATGTATCTGATTTATACAAACGGCGAGGAGGCCAACAAATTACAGGTGCTTAGCCTTTATTATGAACTAATGTATATTCTTGTTACAAAGTATAGAAAGTTCAATGTAAATGAGGAAATCTTAAAGACCAATAAGCAGCTGAAAAAGCTGTCAAAAATTACCAGATATATGAAGGATCACTACGCGGATCCATTATCACTAGAAATGATGGCAGAGAAATTTAATTATTCTCCATCCTACCTGTCTAGAATGTTCCAAAAGCATGCCGGAATCAATTTTAAGGATTATTTGTTGAGCATTAGATTGGAGCATGCTGTCAGAGAGCTAGAGACCTCAGGAGGGCAGATAGTGGACATTGCCTTGGGAAATGGCTTCCCTAATTCAAAGGCCTTTTCAAATGCCTTTAGAGAAAAATATGGAGTCTTGCCTAGTGAGTATAGAAAAGAGAATTTATAAAAAAACCGCCTTGGAAATTAATCCAAGGCGGTTTATTTTGTTATTTCTTAATAAATAAAGGACGACATTTTTTTAATATTAAAAATAGCATTACATAGACGTAATATGCTACAAGACCAAATACAAAAATGCCTGCAGCCCATTTTAGAAGCTGGAATACAAATCCGTAGAAGTCGTTGTATAAAAGTGTTATCCAATCCTGTGTAAGCCAGAGGCTATACGAAAATCCATTGTCATGTAATAGATAAATCATAAATGTGGCCTGGGCAATGTAGTTGATTGGTTTGATTGATGGCATTTTTATGCGTCTGAATAGTTCAAATAAACATACACCTAAAATAACAACAATAAAGCTATAGTTTTCAAACTTTGGTATGGACTGAACAAATTCTCCTGGCACAGCCTCTGGTGTAGTCAGATTGTAATAGTATGACTGAATCTTTCCTACTACAGTGTTGTGATAAGAGATTGCTATGAGCCAGTTTGTAATCAGTATGATTAGCACAAATACGTATGCTCGCACCTTTTCAAAGGGATTGTATTTGTGGAGATATCCTCCAAAGCCATAGAAGAACAATCCGATTAAAACTGTACGTAGACCGTTTGCAAGGCTATCAAGTAATGATCCTGACCATCCCAGCTGTGAAAGAGCAAGAATAGTAAGAAGAAATCCTAAATATTTTTGCTTGTCCAGTTTGGCTAAAAATTTGTTTAAAAACAGGAAGGCTATAACAATTATTATGAAATAGTATCCTACAAACCAGGACATTTTGTTGAAGTACTGAATACGAATGTAGCTAAACAAGTGCTCCTGGTCTACAACATCTGCATTTTTATATATGAAGGTTGCTGAAAGAAGTACCAGGGCAATGGCTGCAAACAATAGCTGAGTAAGCATTTTTTTGGATACCTTTAGCATGTTTATCTGACGGTCTGCTAAAAAATATCCGGAAATCATAATAAACAAAGCATTTCCAACCAGGCCAAGGGGCATGCATAATGCTAAAAATCTCAGCTGTGGATAGAATTCAGGATTTGAAAACCAGCCGTTATCTAATTTTTCTATGTAGGTTGCGTTGACTAATTGTACATTTACGCAATGAATGATGATGTGATAAATGATAATCATAAACATGGCTATGATGCGCATTAGCTCAATGTTTGATGAACGTTCATTCTTATTATTCATTTATAAACTCCTTGATTAAATAATAAGTACAAATAAGCGTACCTTACAAATTATAAATATAAATAGAAATAAATCTAGTCTATTTCTATTTTTTTATAATTCTTTAGAATGTCAAAAAAATGACATCACATAGTAAAGATTTAAAAGTCTCCTCAAAAGAACTTTTGCTAATATGAGGATAACAAAAGAACTTCGTAATTTTATTTACAATAAAAATAAATGGGTGAAGGTATTGTAATAAGGAGGAAAAGAAAATGACAAACATGCCAAATGTAAAAATTGGTGTAGTAGCAGTATCACGTGACTGCTTCCCAGAAAGCTTATCAGTAAACAGAAGAAAGGCTCTTATCGAGGCTTATACTAAAAAATATGGCAGTGAGCACATCTATGAGTGCCCAGTATGTATCGTAGAGAGTGAAATCCATATGGTACAGGCTCTTGAGGATATCAAGAAGGCTGGATGTAATGCACTTTGCGTATATTTAGGAAACTTTGGTCCAGAGATTTCTGAGACACTTCTTGCAAAGCACTTTGACGGACCTAAGATGTTCGTTGCAGCAGCTGAGGAGTCAGGCAACAGTCTTATGGATGGTAGAGGAGATGCATATTGCGGTATGCTCAACGCTAGCTACAATTTACAGCTTCGTAACATCAAGGCTTATATCCCAGAGTATCCAGTAGGTGATGCTGAGGATTGCGCAGACATGATTCACGAGTTCGAGCCAATCGCTCGTGCCGTAATCGCACTTTCAGACCTTAAGATTATCAGCTTTGGACCACGTCCACTTAACTTCCTTGCATGTAATGCTCCAATCAAGCAGCTTTACAACCTTGGTGTAGAAATCGAGGAGAATTCAGAGCTTGATCTTTTTGAAGCATTCAACAAGCATGAGGGCGACTCACGTATTCCTGAGGTAGTAGCCGATATGGAAAAGGAGCTTGGTGCTGGAAATAAGAAGCCAGAGGTTCTTGCAAAGCTTGCTCAGTATGAGCTTACACTTAAGGATTGGGTAAGAGATCACAAGGGATATCGTAAATACGTAGCAATCGCTGGAAAGTGCTGGCCAGCATTCCAGACACAGTTCGGATTTGTCCCTTGCTATGTAAACTCTCGTCTTACAGGTGAAGGAATCCCTGTATCATGCGAGGTTGATATTTACGGATGTCTTTCAGAATTTATCGGTACAGTT
>JAILKL010000002.1 GCA_024693775.1 Pseudobutyrivibrio sp. | reverse complement strand
AAAAATTTTCTAAAAAGGGGTTAAGTTTTAAAAAGTCTTTCCGATAAATAACATAGATAAATGAAAAGGACTTCATTATCTACGATTTACCAAACATCATAAAATATCTTATTCGATACAGGACAAGGATGTTAAAGATCGAAGATTAATATCAAGTATTTTTCCATTTATCAATTGTAATTCAATTGATTGTTTTTTGTGTTTAAAAGCAATCAAGTAAAGATCTGTAAATAGAGATATTTTGCGGTTCTTTAAGAATAGTTAATCATACAGTATGCCGCGCGAGTACTGTTGATTATATATTCAGCTATCGAGGTAATACCGGAAATTGAAAATTAAATATTTGACATGGACGATACTACTAAAATAGTTGAAGGTAATTATTAACTATTAAGCACAAAAGTGCTTCTCCCAGGAAAGGAATCTAGGGAGTATCTACAAGGAGGTAGAATTTATGGTAGTACAACATAATATGCAGGCAGCTAATGCTTCGAGAATGCTCAACATTACAACAGGAGCACAGTCTAAGTCAACAGAAAAACTTTCTTCAGGTTATAAGATTAACCGTGCAGCAGATGATGCAGCTGGTCTTTCAATTTCTGAAAAAATGCGTAAGCAGATCAGAGGTCTAGATCAGGCATCTACAAATGCTCAGGATGGTGTTTCTGCAGTACAGACAGCTGAAGGTGCACTTACAGAAGTTCACTCAATGCTTCAGAGAATGAATGAGCTTGCAGTTCAGGCAGCTAATGGTACAAATAGTGAGTCTGATCGTTCGTCTATCCAGGACGAAATTGATCAGCTTACAACTGAAATTGACCGTGTCGCTGAAACAACAAAATTCAACGAGACATACTTGCTTAAAGGCGATTATGGTACAAAGACTATTAAGATTGCAGCACATGATGCAGGTCTAGATGGAACATTAACTCAGAATACAACAAAAGCTACATTTACAATGTCGGCTCTTGCAATGGGTGATACTTACACAATTGGTGGAACAAAGTACACAATTGGTATCGAAGGTTCTGATCAGGCATCTCAGTTAACAAATGCACTTACTGTACTTGGTACATCTACAGGTGCTCTTCAGAAGGGCGAAGTAGTAAAGATTGATGGAAAGTCATTTACTATCGCAGCTAAGACTAATGCTGATACATCAGAAGTAGCATCTACTCAGCTTGGACTTTTTGCAAGCATGGGATCTACTATTGAGTACAATGGAAAGTCTGTTAAGTTATTTAGTACAGCAGATGGACCAGCTGCTTCTCAGGATGGTGTTGATGAGAAGGATGCTACACTTATTACAGCAAATAAGGCATATCAGCTTATTGCTAATGAGTTAAGAGCTGCTTCTACAATCGGTACCGATAAGCCAATTAATGCAGCTACTGCAAAGTACAATGGAACAAGCATTACAGTGAGCGATGGTACAACATCTTCTGGTACAGTTGATGCATTAAAGCCAACAGTAGTAAGACCTTCTACTGGCGATTTAAAGGTTACATTCACACTTGAAAAAGGCGATGCAACAGTTCAGAATGACCTTACATTTAATCTTCATGTTGGTTCTGATGCCGACATGACAAACAAGATTGGTGTAACAATTACAGATATGAGTTCTGCTTCACTTGGTATCCAGGGACTTAATGTTTCTGATGCTACAGGTAAGGCTGCAACATATGCTATCGACGCTATAGCTGATGCTGTATCTAAGGTATCTGCACAGAGATCTTCACTCGGTGCTATCCAGAATAGATTAGAGCATACAATTGCTAACGTTGACAACGTAGTTGAGAATTCTAACGCTGCTGAGTCTCGTATCCGTGATACAGACATGGCTGATGAGATGGTTACATACAGCAAGAATAATATTCTTGCTCAGGCAGGTCAGGCAATGCTTGCTCAGGCTAACCAGTCTACACAGGGCGTACTTTCAATCTTAGGATAATTCTTAATTAACAGTATAGTCGCGCAGGTCGTTAAATATTACGGCAGTCAAATCCCCGCTTCGGCGGGGATTTTTCTTTGTGTAAAAATGGAATTATGCTACTTTAGGGAGGCCCTGTAGCAAATTTTTTAGGGTAAGACTAAAGTTTTTTTTCGGTCTTCCGATAACTTTTATAGATGGAAGGTATATCCATTACGTAGCTTTACAATTTAATAGTAAAAGTTATACTACATTTCTGCGATTATTGGGAAGAAATTCCAAATAGTTGTGGGTAATTTCTACTCTGATAGCAATTTCGAGGTTGGTCACTCGATTTGTTATATAGATACTTGTGCAAGCCTAAAGTATGTAGCACATTTATCACGTTAACTTTTAAATTTTATGTTATGCGTTCATCGCATCTCTTATGAATGGAATCACAAGAGTATCTACAAGGAGGTAGAAATTATGGTAGTACAACACAATATGCAGGCAGCTAATGCTTCAAGAATGTTAGGAATGACAACAAACGCTCAGTCAAAATCTACTGAGAAACTATCTAGCGGTTTTAGAATTAATAGAGCAGCAGACGATGCAGCAGGACTTTCAATATCTGAAAAGATGAGAAAGCAGATTCGAGGTCTGGATCAGGCTTCTACAAATGCATCAGATGGTATCTCAGCAGTACAGACCGCCGAGGGTGCCCTTACAGAGGTACATTCGATGTTACAGAGAATGAATGAGTTGGCAGTGCAGGCAGCAAACGGAACAAATTCTGAATCTGACCGCTCATCTATCCAGGATGAGATTAATCAGCTTACAACAGAAATCGATCGTGTTGCTGAAACCACAAAGTTCAACGAGACCTATCTTCTCAAGGGGGACTATGGCACCAAGGAAGCTATTATCGCGGCTCACGATGCAGGTTTAGCTGGAACACTTACACAGAATACAACAACTGCTACATTTACAATTAATGCACTTGCAATGGGTGACACCTATACAATTGGTGGAACTCAGTACACAATTGGTGTAGAAGGTTCAGATGCAGCAGAGCAGTTAGCAAATGCACTTACTGTTTTAGGAACATCTGCAAATTCTAATGCAGCCATCCATTTGACAGTTGGTGAAGTAGTAAAGATTGATGGAAAATCATTTACTATTGCTGACAAGACTAATTCAGATACATCGGAGGTAGCAGCGACAGAGCTTAATAAATTTGCCAGCCAGGGATCTACAATTGAGTACAATGGCAAGGTGGCAAAATTATTTAGCACAGATACTGGAGCAGCTCCATCAGATGGTGTAGATGAAAAGGATGCAACACTTATTACAGCTTCAAAAGCATACCAGCTTATCGCAAACGAACTTAGATCAGCTTCATCAATCGGCTCAGATACAATAATTGATATTCCAACTGCTAAACATGGCTCAACTGCTATCACAGTTACAGATGCAACATCTACAACAAGTGTTTCAAATGGCTTAAAGCCTACAGCAGTAACTGGTGATAATCTAGTAAAGGTTGAGTTTAGAATTACAAAAGGAACAGCTACTGTACAGAAAGATCTTACATTTAATCTTCATGTTGGTTCTGATGCTGACATGACAAACAAGATTGGTGTAACAATCGAGTCAATGACAGCAACTGCACTTGGAATTCAGGGCTTAAATGTTGGTGATGCTACAGGTAAGGCCGCAACATATGCTATAGACTCTATCGCAGATGCCCTTGCAAAGGTATCAGCTCAGAGATCAGGCCTTGGTGCTATCCAGAACAGACTAGAGCACTCAATTGCAAACCTTGATAATGTCGTTGAGAACACAAACGCTGCTGAATCACGTATCCGTGATACAGATATGGCTGATGAAATGGTTACATACAGCAAGAACAATATTCTTGCTCAGGCAGGCCAGTCAATGCTCGCTCAGGCGAACCAGTCAACTCAGGGTGTTCTTTCACTTCTTCAGTAATTAGCGTGGCCAAACGCAAGAGTACTAAATCTTTGGGTTTTGAAATAAAGTTTCGGAAGTCAGGGATGTACTATCCAAATTGGGGTCCTTCGGGACCCCTTTTTTAGTGGTTGAAATTCTAAAGTCAAGCTCGTATAATAGATAAGGATAATATCTATTTATCCGACTTTAGTTGATGCCATTCCATTAGGAAAATTTTATGGCATATTTATAGAAGGAGTCGTAATGAAAAAAGTAGAAGATTACATAAGAACTATTCCGGATTTTCCAGAACCAGGTATTATGTTTAGAGATGTTACTAGTATTTTACAGGACGCTGAGGGATTCAAGCTTGCTATCGACGAGATGATCAAGATTCTCAAGGACGTAGATTTTGACGTTATCGCTGGCGCAGAGAGCCGTGGATTTATTTTTGGTGCTCCTCTTGCATATGCACTTGGAAAGCCATTCGTTCTCATCAGAAAAAAGGGAAAGCTTCCATGTGAGACAGTAGAAAAGTCATACTCACTTGAGTACGGCACAGCTACTATCGAGATGCACAAGGATGCTATCACACCAGGCCAGAAGGTTGTAGTTGTTGATGATCTTATCGCTACAGGCGGCACTATCGAGGCTGCATGCGAGCTTATTGAGGAGCTCGGTGGTGAGGTTGCAAAGATTGTATTCCTTATGGAGCTTGCAGGTCTCAACGGACGTGAAAAGCTTGCAAAATATGATGTAGAGTCTGTTGTCACATACGAGGGCAAATAATTTAGCTAGTTATCTTATATAGAATTTACAGGTAGTACATGGTTTGTGTACTACCTTTTTATTTTAATAATCACAAATAATCAGGAGGAGCCAGCATAAACGCAGCTGGTTTATAAAGCATGGAACTAAAAGAAATTGCACACATTCATACAGGCTTTACTCAAAAGTTTGGCATTCCCAGACAAAGTGGCCTGGCCTCAGAGGTGGGAAGGGTCATATTTGAGCCAGAGTTTAGAGACCCAAATTTTATAGAGGGAATTACAGATTATGATTTTCTCTGGCTTATATGGGGATTTTCAAAGAACAAGCCATTAACTGGTGCCACAGTACGTCCGCCTAGACTAGGTGGAGAAAAGCACATGGGTGTCTTTGCCACCAGAGCTCCGTTTAGACCCAATAATATTGGACTGTCATCAGTTCAGCTAGTGGGGGTAGAAATGGATGAGGAGTATGGACCAGTGCTGCTAGTGCAGGGAGTGGACATGCTAGACAACACTCCTATTTACGATATTAAGCCATACATTCCATATGCAGATGCCCACGTGGGAGTCCGCGGCGGCTTTACAGATGAATTGTCAAAGGGGGCTCAGGTGAAGGTGGATTTTCCAGAAAATCTATTGGAGAAACTTCCTGTAGACATAAGAAAAGCTGCAGTGGAAGTGCTAGAGCAGGATCCACGAGCAGCCTATGACCGTGACAAATGCCGAGAGTTTAGGCTGGCCTTTCACGGATACGATATAGTTTTTAATGCTGATGAAAATGGATTACATGTGACAGATGTTGTATTAATGTAATCCTGTTACTTTAAAAGAGATAATTGCTTTAATATCTCTGCAATCAATTGATTTTTACTAATAGGGGCATCGCCTGGAGCATACAGGCTGGTGGCTCTATTTTTTATGCCCTCAGGAAAGGCTAGTATATCAGAATTAAAATTGATACCGATACCTATAACTATCCAGTGCACCTCGCCTGTTTCAAATTCTGTGCCAGCCTCTGTGAGAATTCCACATATTTTTTTATCATCAATATACAAATCATTGATAGGCTTTAGCGTAGGTGATAGGCCGGTAACGCCGGCAATGGCGGTACAGACAGCATTTCCAGTGGCCAGAGTAATGGCGTCATTTTCTGTAAGAGAAAGCACATCGGGACGCAGTATTACACTCATGTAGATGCCACCCTCAGGAGAATAAAAGCTGTGATCTCTGCGACCTCGCCCTACAGTTTGAGAGCCAGCAATGACGGTGGTGTAGGATTTTGCTCCTGCTATGGCCATTTCCTTTGCAGTTCTGTTGGTGGATGCCAGGGTGTCATAGACATTTATGTCTGTAAACAATTTCTTTGTGGAATCGTCCATAAAGGAGTGGATGCCTGGCACCGAAACGATATCAGAGGAAGATGAAAGCTTGTAGCCCTTGTTGCTGATGGCTTCGATAGTATATCTGTCTTTGCGAAGCTCATTGATGGCTTTCCATATGGCATTTCTAGATATTCCAAGGGAGGAGGCGATGGCTGCTCCCGAGGTAAAATCTTCTTTATTATTTTCTAAAATTTCTAGTACTTTATCCTTTGATGACATATTCACTCCAAATTTTTGGTATTTTCTGTTATCTGCGACACTTTAAAGTGTGAAAGTTTACTAAAGGTCCTAAATGTATTTTAGAAGTATTTGGTCTATTTTGTCAAAGATATGAAAATGACTTCTTACTTTCTTGTATTTCACGCTTTAGTGTATTAAACTATATTAAATAGATTTTAAGGAAGGCAGAATAATGAAATATAATGTAGGCGTAATTAGAGGAGATGGCATTGGACCAGAGATAGTTACAGAGGCTATCAAGGTATTAGATGCCATTGGACAAAAGTACGGACATGAGTTCAATTACACAGAAATTCTCATGGGAGGTTGCTCTATAGACGCAACAGGGGAGCCTCTAACAGATGATGCTATTGCAGCAGCCCTAGATTCCGATGCGGTTTTGATGGGTTCAATAGGTGGCAACACATCTACCAGTCCATGGTACAAGCTACCAGCAGATAAGCGTCCAGAGGCAGGGCTACTAAAGCTCAGAAAAAGCCTAAATCTTTTCGCAAATCTACGTCCAGCATACTTATATGATGAATTAAAAGAAGCGTGCCCTCTTAGAGATGACATTATTGGTGATGGTTTTGACATGATGATAATGAGAGAGCTCACAGGTGGACTTTATTTTGGACAGCGTAGCACCACAGAAGAAAATGGTCAGCTGGTTGCCAGAGATTCTCTTACTTATTCAGAAAATGAAATTAGACGAATTGCAAAGCGTGGTTTTGACATTGCTATGAAGCGCCGCAAAAAGGTTACTAGCGTTGACAAGGCCAATGTATTAGACAGCTCTCGTCTATGGAGAAAGATTGTAGAGGAAGTGGCAGCAGACTATCCAGAGGTGGAGTACGAGCACATGCTTGTGGACAATTGCGCTATGCAGCTAGTCAAAAATCCACGTCAGTTTGATGTCATCCTTACTGAAAACATGTTTGGAGATATTTTATCTGATGAAGCTTCTATGGTTACCGGTTCCATCGGAATGCTTTCGTCGGCATCACTTAATGATACAAAGTTTGGTCTTTACGAGCCATCAGGCGGCAGCGCCCCTGATATCGCAGGTCAGGGTATTGCGAATCCAATAGCAACCATTCTTTCAGCGGCTATGATGCTTCGCTACAGCTTCGATTTAGATGCTGAAGCAGATGCAATCGAGGCAGCCGTAAAGAAGGTACTAAAGGATGGCTACCGCACCATCGACATCATGCCACAGGAGGCAGAAAAACGTGAAAGTGTAACTCAGGTCGGCACATCGCAGATGGGTGATTTGATCGTAGAACGTATATAGGTGTCTATGGCTTTGGAAAATTCGAGCAGTCGTATCGATGGATATATGATGAGGCTGTAACTATCAATCTCTAAGTGTTGTGAAGCGAGACGTGTTAGTCGAGCGGAGCAATATCTTAGGATTGAGAGTGTAACAGCCGGATTATAGACTAGGAGGAGTCAATAAATGAGAAGTGATAACGCAAGAGCTGGTATGCAGCAGGCACCAGCGAGATCTTTGTTTAATGCACTGGGATTTACACCAGAAGAAATGAAAAAACCAATGGTAGGTATTGTTTCCTCGTACAACGAGATAGTACCAGGCCATATGAATATTGATAAG
>JAILKL010000128.1 GCA_024693775.1 Pseudobutyrivibrio sp. | reverse complement strand
AGAGAGCACCCACCGACGCAAAAAATGAAACAAACCAAGCAAATTATGCAACCTCACCCACGGACAAGAGGGAGGGGCTATAATAGTATCAACAAGAGTTTAGTGTAAAAGGAGAACAGCTTATGACAAAGCAGGGAGTGAATCCGTATTTGCCTGATTGGGAATATGTGCCGGATGCGGAGCCTCATGTTTTTGGGGATAGGGTTTATATTTATGGATCCCACGATAGATTCGGCGCTCCATTTTTTTGCGTGGACGACTATGTTTGCTGGTCGGCGCCGGTGGAGGATTTGACGGATTGGAGATGCGAGGGTGTCATTTTCAAAAGAAAGCAGGACCCTTCTAATTTCACAGGAATCAGATGTCTATTCGCACCGGACATTTGCCAGGGACCGGATGGTCGTTATTACCTATATTATGCATACGATTTTATGGGGCAGATGGGAGTGGCTGTGTGCGATACTCCAGCGGGAAAGTTTGAGTATTTAGGACATGTGCGTTTTCCAGATGGCCACTACTGGGGTGGCAAAAGCGGCGAGCCATTGCCATTTGATCCAGCTATTTTGGTGGATGATGATAACCGCGTGTGGTTGTATTCTGGTTTTGCCACAAAGGTGCCAGCAATCGCATCGAGATTTCACAATCTAACAAATCCAGGCGGAGTAGTGATAGAACTAGAGCAGGACATGCTTACAATCAAATCTGGACCAAAGCTCATTTTTCCATTGGAGGGATATCCTGAGGAGTATAAGGGACACAGATTTTTTGAGGCTAGCTCAATCAGAAAGATAAATGGACTTTACTATTTCGTTTATTCATCAGAAAACAACCATGATTTATGCTACGCAACCAGTGACAAGCCTGATGGCCCATTCAAATATGGCGGTGTTTTGGTAGACATTGGTGATGTGGGGCTAGATGGAATCACAGATGAAAATCACGCGAGAAATTATCTTGGAAACACTCACGGCGGAATGTTAAAGATAAAGGATGACTGGTACATTTTCTATCACAGACAGACCTATAAAAATTCCTATGCTAGACAGGCCTGTGCTGAAAAGCTAGTGGTAAATCCAGATGGTAGCATTCAGCAAGCAGAGATTACCAGCTGCGGATTAAACGGGGGTCCGCTGGTGGGTTATGGAAAATACGATGCTAGAATTGCCTGTAACCTTTGGTCAAAGGAAGGCACAGGACGATACGATGTTTCTGGGGCCAAGAGAAAATTCAAGAATCATCCATTTTTTACAAAAAACGTAAATACGTATGAGCCTAAAGTAGGTCAGTACATTGCAAACATGCAGGATGGTGCAGTAGCAGGATTCAAATATTTTGATTTTGAAAACAAGAATCAAACAGATACCTGCCCAACCATGATTAAGTTAGATGTTGGCGGTGAGGGCTTTGGTCAGATGATTGTTTCTACTGACGAGAATTTTGACACAGAGGTGGCCAGAATCGATATCGATATGAAGCAATTCGGCATGAGTACATTTGATGGTCAGCTTACAAAAATAGAGGGCACAAAGCCACTTTATTTTAAATATCAGGGTCAGGGGGCCATTGATTTTATTAGTTTCGCGCTTATTTAGGAAGAAGGATAGGGGGACAATATGGAAGGTAATAAAGAACCTAAGTTAAAAATGAGTAACAGAGCTTTTAGAATAATCACTATTCCACTGATTATTCTAAGCTTAGTATTGGGATTAATTATTCCAGCTGTTTCTGTAAAATTATCAGATTTTATGAATGATTATTTAGGAAACGGCCAAAAGAAATTGGTACAAAATGAGGAGAATTCTTCACTTGATGCCAATTATTATGATGATTTAAATGACACAGAGGATTTGACAGCAAAATCCTATGAGTTGGCAAATCAGGTGCAGGAGGAAGGTACAGTTTTACTTAAGAACAATGGCGTGCTTCCACTTGCTGAGGGATCAAAGGTCACACCTTTTGGTTACGGATTTATGCATCCAGTTTACGGACAGATGACAGCATCCGGTTCTGCAAAATGGGTAATAAATCCAGTCACTCCAGAAGAGGGACTTTCTGATGATTTCAAGGTAAACAAGGATTCTATCAAGCTCATGGAAAAGGCTGGAGACCCAGAAGGTCTTACAGAGGCAGAGGGCACTGCAACAGCTGGCTCATCAAACAGCCTTATGGGTGGAGATAGCAAAATTTATGAATATGATCCAAGCATTTATGATGGATTAAATGATGTGTCTGATTCCACAGCCGTTGTTGTGATTACACGAAGCGGTCAGGAGGGTTCGGACAAAAAGTACGATGGTTACAAGGACGGAACACCACATTATCTAGCACTCTCTTCAAATGAAAAAGCTACAATTCAAACTGCCAAGGAAAAATGTGGCTCCGTCGTTGTGCTTATAGCAAGCTCAGCTCCTATGGAGGTTGGCGAGCTTATGAGCGGTGATTTAGAGGCAGACGCTATTTTGCAGGTAGGAAATGTTGGTGAAAAGGGCTTTAGTGCTTTAGGACCAATCCTTTCTGGAAAGGTAAATCCTTCAGGCCGTACAGTTGATATTTGGCCTACAGATTTCACAAAGGATCCTACATATCAGAACTTTGGTGAGTTCACTTATGACAATGCTACTTTCACAGCTCATACAATTGGAAGTCCATCTTCTGCAAATGAGGATGGCACATTTGATCGATATTTTATCGATTATGATGAGGGCGTGTATTTAGGATATAAATATTATGAGACAGCAGTAGTTGAGGATGACAGCTTTGTTTATGGTACTTTGGACCAGGGCGGTGCTGCAGTAGAGGCTGGAGCAGTGGCTTATCCATTTGGCTACGGATTGTCTTATACAACATTTGAAAAAGAGATTACTGGTTACAATACAGATGGTGACGATATTGTCCTTACTGTAAAGGTAACAAACACTGGCGATGTGGCTGGCAAGGATGTAGTAGAGGCATACTACGGTGCTCCTTATACAGATTTTGATAAGGAAATGAAAATCGAAAAGCCTGTAACAGAGCTTGCAGCATACACAAAGACAGGTGAAATCGCTCCAGGTGAGTCAGAGGAAGTAACACTTTCCTTTGCAAAGGAAGATATGGCTAGCTATTGCTATACCAGAGAAAATCCAGATGGAACAATGGGAGCCTACGTTTTAGAAAATGGCGACTACACTATTTCTATTAATGCAGATAGCCACAATGTGATTGCGGCTGAAACATATTCAAATCCAGAGACAATCTGGTACGACAGCACAAATCCTAGAAGCTCTGATGAGGTGGCAGCATCAAATCAGTTCCAGGAAATGAGCGATTATATGAACTCTGAGACAGTTTGTCTTTCAAGAGCTGATTGGAAGGGCACATTCCCTAAGAGACCTGAGAACAATACAAAGACTATCTCAGATCAGTTTGCAGATTCCTTTGGAATTGAGGAAAGCTTTGACCCAGAAACAGATCCAAATCTTGGAAATGTTGAGGGAAGTAACGTATATACGGAATCAGACCCAGAGGTAAAGGACGCAGGACTTTTAGTTTCAGACATGAGAGGTCTTGACTATGATGATCCAAAGTGGGATGAGTTCCTAAATCAGATTGACTACAAGAGCTCAAAGATTAACCAGCAGTTGGTTGATTTAATGGCAAATTCAAATTACGCGACTAATCAGATTCAGTCACTTGGTATTGAGGAGACTAGAGAAGCAGATGGCGCAAATGGTATCAAGTCTGTAAAGACTGACGCAGGTATGGAGCTTACAGCCACCTACGGATATGCACCACTTATGGCATCTACCTGGAACACTGAGCTTCTTTATCAGGTAGGTCGCATGTTTGGTAAGGAAGCATTTGCAACAGAGGTATCAGGCTGGTATTCACCTGCTATCAACATTCACAGAAGCCCATTCTCAGGCCGTGTTTACGAATATTATTCTGAGGATCCACTTCTTACTGGAAAAATGGCAGCTGCAGTAGTTAGCGGCGCTGGAGATTCCGGAATGTTCTGCTATATCAAGCATTTTGCGTTAAATGATCAGGAGACCAACCGAGAATTCTTCTTACATACCTGGGCAACAGAGCAGGCAGCTAGAGAGATTTACCTGAAGGCATTTGAGATTCCTTTCAAGGAAGCACAGATGACTATCAACTACTATGATGAGTCTGGAAACATGCAGACAAAGACCATGAGAGCAGCCACAGCAGTTATGGCATCACAGAATGACATCGGAGCTACAATTGCTCATGGAAATTACAACTTACTTACAAATGTCCTTAGAAATGAGTGGGGCTTTAGAGGAATCGTTCATTCAGATATGTTTGTATGGGGCGGCGGTCCTAGCATGTACGACCTTGCATTTAGATCAGGCTGCGATACATTCCTTACATTAAAAATGTTTGGAAACATGGTGGATACAAGCAGTCCTACAGCACATGCAGTAATGCGCAGAGCTGTTCACGACGTTTCCTACACACTTGCAAACTCAGCATGTATGCAGAAAATCACACCAGGATCATACAGATATACAACAATGCCTACATGGAAAAAGTTATTTACCGTCTTAGATGTGGTATTATTAGGATTAGGAGTATTTGGAATCGTACGTATTATTATGCGTGCGAAGGATGACAAGAAACATCCTGAAAAGTACAAGCATCCAAAAAAGCGTGAGAAGAAGGTAAAGGCTTCAGAATGATAAAAATTGCTGTCGTAGAAGACGACAAAAAGTGGTCAAATTTAATTAAAGAGTACCTGAAGCAGTTTTCTGCGTCAGAAGGTATAGAGGTAGCCATCACAGATTTCTGTGATGGCTATGACCTCGTTGAGGGATATTCCTGTGATTATGACATAATTCTCATGGATATCGAGATGAAGCTCATGAATGGCATGGAAGCAGCGGAGGAAATTCGTAAAATCGATAATGATGTGGTGATTATCTTTGTCACTAACATGGCTCAATACGCTATCAGAGGCTACAAGGTAAACGCACTAGACTATATTTTAAAGCCAATTTCCTACATTCCATTTAGCGAGACGGTGAAAAAGGCAGTGAGACTTCGACACAAGGACGAGGACAATTTTATAGTTTTAAATAACAAAAGCGGTACAGAAAAAATCAAAACCAAGGACATTGCCTTTGTGGAAAGTCATGGTCACAGATTGATTTTTTATTTGGAAAACCGTAAATACGAAACCACAAAGTATTCCATGAAGGAAATGGAAGGAATGCTTTATGAATATAATTTCAGACGCTGCAACAGCGGCTGCCTGGTAAACCTGAGATTTGTGTCAGGCTACAAGGGCACTGAAATTATAGTTTTAGATAATGTAATAACAATTTCACGAGGCAAGAAAAACGAATTTATGTCGGCACTTACCTCATACATGACGGAGTAGTAGATGGAACAATTACAAGATATTCCAAAATTTTATACGGCATTGGCAGAGTTCCTTAGCATTTTAGTAATGTATCTAGCCTATGGAAAATTAGATAATTTCAAGAAAAATCCATTAAAAAAGCTGGCCATTTTGGTTACTGGATTTGTAGCATTATGCTTTATTCATTATTGCTGTGGGCTAGTGTCTAGCTTTCTATGGATTATAGGCATGATTATTGCGGTATGTGTCATGAACCTGCTTATCATGTCGCTTCTAGAAATCTCATTTACATATTCCCTGTATTTAGGATGCAAGGCCTTTATGTTTGCAGAGCTGGCGGCTGCCTTCAATTGGCAGTTCTACTATTATTATTTTGTTTTAGGAGACTACGACTGGAAATTTGCCAGAGATGGCTTTTGTGTAATTGTTTATGCTATTTTCTTTATTTTCTTCTGGAGGCTAGAGGTGGAAATTTTTCCTGAGGAGCTGCAAAAGGACAATATCGTAGTTACGAAGAAGCAGGTGCTTATAGCTGTGCTGATTACCATTTTGTTCTTTTCTCTTAGCAACCTTAGCTATGCCAAGATTAGCACACCATTTTCAGGTGGCACCAGCGGCACGGAGATTTTTAATGTGCGCACACTTATCGACCTGGCAGGCTTTGTTATTTTGGAGGCCATCTTTATCCAAAAGCTGGAGGACGACAAGAAAAACGAGTTAGATTTAATCAAGAATATTTTGTACATGCAGTACAGCCAGTACAGGACCTCCCAGGAAAACATTGATCTGATAAATCGCAAGTATCACGATTTAAAGCATCAGCTGCAGATTATCAGAGAAGAGAACAATCAGGACAAGAAAAACGAGTATATTGATGAAATCGAGGCTGGGATTCGCAAATACGAAGCAGAAAACAAGACTGGAAATGATGTTCTCGATACGATTCTTACTAGCAAGAGTAATCTGTGCCTAAAGCACGATATTCAGCTGGTTTCCATAGTGGATGGCAATCTTTTAAAGCATATTCACGTAATGGATTTGTGCACAATTTTCGGAAATGCTTTAGATAATGCTATAGAATATGAAATTCAGCTACCCGAAAAGGACAAAAGAATGGTACACTTAACTGTGTCAGAAAAGCAGGGCATGATTGCTATCGTTGTAGAAAATTATTGTGAGGAAATTATTCTAAAGGATAACAAGCTGCCTCTGACGAGAAAAAGTGACAGCAGGTTCCACGGCTATGGAATCAAGAGTATCAAATATTCTATCGAAAAATACGGTGGATTTGTCAATCTCTCCAATTCCAATAATTGGTTCAGAGTAGAAATGCTGTTACCTAAGGCTGAAAAATAATTTTTTAAAAGGGAGAAAAAAATGAAACTTGGAAACAAAATATTTACGATACTAGGTACTGTCTTCACATTTGTGGGAGTATTAGTATTTGTACTTGGAATTTTTTTGTATGTAAAAACCTCAAGCATGTCTGATTTTAGCGGAGACCCTGTTGCTGGAATTTTGATTGGAGGCATTGTAGGGGCAACTTTCATAATTGCTGGAATTCCATTTATTATAGTTCCTCACGCTATCAAAAAGAAAAATGAAAATCTGATTGCAAATGGTCGCAAGCTGGTAGGAGAGGTAGAGGAAATCGGACTTAACTATCAGGTTATGATTAACGGTCGTCATCCATATATCGTATATGCGAAATATGTTGACCCTACCTACGGTTATATTTACAAATTTAAAAGCGGAAGTGTTTATTTCAATCCACACGATTCCTACGACATTGGAGATTCAATTGACATTTACGTAGACCCTAGCAATATGAAAAAGCATTATGTAGATGTAAAGGATAAGCTAGGTGACATGGTGAGAGATTTTACCTAAATTATGGGCTTGAGCAAAAGTAAATTAGGACTATAATTAGAATAGAATTTTACAGGAGGATATAGTTAAGATGCAGTTTGAAACATTACAGAAAGATATGATCGCAGCTATGAAGGCTAGAGATAAGGCTAGAAAGGATGCCATTTCATCACTTGTTTCTGATGTAAAAAAGGCAGCTATCGATGCTGGTACTAGAGACAACATCGCTGATGATTTAGTAGATCAGGTTATTTTAAAGTCACTTAAGACAGCAAAGGAGCAGCTCGATACTTGTCCAGCTGATAGAACTGATTTACAGGAAGAGTACAAATTCAGATACGAGGTTATCAAGGAATATGCTCCAGCAATGATGAGCGAGGATGAGATTCGCAAGTTCTTATCTGAGAATTTTGCAGAGGTAATTGCCTCTAAAAACAAGGGTGCCATCATGAAGGAAGTTATGCCAGCACTTAAGGGCAAGGCAGACGGAAAAGCTATCAACATGATCGTAGCTGAGATGTGCAAATAATCTAGAATAATCTAAAGAAATTTAGGGCGTGTTGCTAGTGCAACATGTCCTTTTTTCATAGTGTGGTATAGTGTTTTATAAATATATTGTACAAAATTGAATGATTACTAAAAAGTAT
>JAILKL010000100.1 GCA_024693775.1 Pseudobutyrivibrio sp. | reverse complement strand
CTGAATGTGTCATACCTGAGCAACCAATTGTCTCAACAAGAGCTTCCTCAATAACACCATTCTTAACATTTAAAGATAATTTGCAGGCACCCTGCTGTGGAGCACACCAGCCAACACCGTGTGTGAAACCGCTAATGTCAGAAATCTGCTTAGCGTTTACCCATTTTCCCTCCTCAGGAATAGGAGCTGGTTCATGCTTTGCGCCCTTTGCTACAGGACACATGTTTTCTACTTCTTTTGTGTAAATCATTGTAGAACTCCTTTCTTCGTACATTAGTACATATAATGACCAAAAATGTAATTGCTACTTACATCATTGACATATTTATTAAATACCGCATTGCGGCATTATTGATAATATTTTCTCACTTTCTGACCCTTTAGTAAAGTATTACTTTGTATTTTTTTTAACAATATTGTCAGAATTTTTGAAAATACTATTTGCCTCTATAACTCCTCTAACTGGAGACAATGGATAGATGTTAGAATTTGGGCAAACTACTGTGCCTGGATTAAGGACTGAATTGCAGCCAACCTCTACATGGTCGCCAAGCATAGCTCCGAATTTCTTTAATCCTGTTTCAATTTTCTCTCCATCGCGAGATTTTACGACAACAAGAGTCTTGTCACTCTTTACATTTGATGTGATTGATCCTGCTCCCATGTGTGACTTGTAGCCAAGAACTGAATCACCTACATAATTATAATGTGGAACCTGAACATTATTAAATAAAACAACATTCTTTAGCTCTGTAGAGTTTCCTACTACACAATTCTTTCCAACGATAGCTGATCCACGAACAAATGCACACTGTCTAACCTCAGCATCCTCGTCAATAATAAGAGGTCCATTTAAATATGCTGAATCAAAAATCTTTGCAGACTTTGCAACCCAGATGTCCTCACCTCTTTGCTCATAAATCTCAGGGTCTAATGTAGGGCCCAGCTTTTTAATAAAATCAGAAATTTCAGGAAGAACCTCCCAAGGATAGTCCTTTCCTTCGAATAAATCTTTTGCAATAGTTTCATCTAAGTTATACATAGATTTAATTTTTGCCTGTTCCATTGAATTTCTCCTTAATAATATTTATTATCCATTATAATTTTCAAATTCAAACTCAGTTCTAAATTCTTCATTGAGTTTAAGTCTCGCATCAAAGAATAATCCTTTTTTGCTAAGAAATCCAGATATTACATCCGTTTTCTTTTCTGTGACAAGCTTTCTAAACTGTTCCTCATCTATATCCACGCCAGCCACCTTGCCAACAAAGAAGGTACAGCTATCCGCATTGTCCCTAACATTATTCTTGCATCTATATCCAAAATGATTTTTTAAAATAGGTGCTCCGCACTTTGGACATACAAGATCCTTTAGCTCTTTTTCTGTATCCTCAAAGACAAACTTAACACCAGTAACCTTGCCATTTTCATCCTTTGATAAGGCAAGCTTTGCGTCAAACTTTGTGCCCTTTTTTGATTTAAATCCGGAAATGGTTGATGTAATGCCATTTTGAAGCAATTCCTTTACCTGAGCTTCTTTTAGCTTTACTCCTGCAATCTGGCCCAGATTAAATCCGCAGGAATTGTCAGGATCGTCCTTACTGTAATTGCTGCAGCCATAGCCAAATGGTGTAACCACTATTTTTCCGCCGCAGACTGGGCATTTTACGTCCTTGATTTCCTTTGCTTCTACATTATCAAAATCAAAGGTAATCTCCGATTTACCTGTCTCCTCATTTTTCTTTAAAACAAGGCAGGCATCAAACTTCTTTCCACTCTTTCCCTTGAAGCCACGAACCGTCTTTGTGGCACCATTTGTAAGGAGCTCTTTTACATCAGCATCAATCAGCTTCTTTGAAGCTATCTCACCAATGGCAAAATTACATTTGTTTTCTTTATCAAAGTATTTTTCACATGCATAGCCAAAATTTGTTTTTACTATTTTACTGCCACAATCCGGGCAAACAACATCAGGCAAGAAATTAGGCTCCACATCATCAAAATCAAATACAACCTCAGTACGACCTGTTTCTTCGTTCTTTTTAAGAACTAGTCTAGCGTCAAATTTCTTTCCGCTTTTTCCCTTAAATCCACGAAGTGTCTCTGACTTTCCTGAAAGGATTTCCTTTGCAACAGCAGGAGAAATATTCTTTGAAGCAATTGTTTTACCAATGTAAAACTTGCAGGAATTCTCATCATTTGCACTAAAATTGGCACAGCCATATCCGCTTTGCTTAATAAGAATGTCTCCGCCACAATCTGGACATTTGCAACCCTCTAGCTTTTCAGCCTCTATACCGTCAAAATTAAAGCTTAAGACCTTTTTGCCCTCTTCATTCTCTTTTAGCTGAATTCTGGCATTGAACTTTTGATTAGTCTTTGACTTGAATCCGCCTAGGACATCCGTGATACCATTATTTAATAAGGTGGTAAGCTCCTCTAATGAAAGACGTCTACCGGCAATCTCACCTACTGAGAAGTAGCATTGGTTTTCTTCCTGGAAACGATGCTCGCAGGCAAATCCATAACCAGTCTTAACTATTCTTCCACCACAAACTGGACAGCTCAATCCCTCCACATACTCTGTAGGGGTTTCCGAAAAATCAAAGCTTACATTGAACTCACCGTTTTCATTTTTGCCAAGCTTTAATACTGACTTGAATGGCTTTCCTGATTTACTCTTAAAGCCTTCAATTAAATCGGTCTTGCCCTCTAGAATCAATTTTTTGAATTGCTCTTCTGGTAGGTCCACACCGGCTATTTGGCCAATACTAAATCTACATTTAATTTCTTCATTGCCATAATTACTACAACCATATCCAAAGTTTGTGGTAGTAAGCTCACCGCCACAGGCAGGACATTTAATGCCCAGAGGCTTTCTTGTAGCAATACCCTTTGACTCTCTACCTGTAAACTGATTGATGTTTAAGGCAATCGTCTGTGTTAGATCCTGGTCGATCATATTCTTTGTCTCAGTGCGAATATAATCCTCCAGTTCTTTTCTATATTCAGTAAACTCTACTGTACCGTTGATAATACCTTCGAGTCCCTTTTCCCAATTGGCAGTCTGCTCTGGCTTTAAAAGTGATGGTGTAGTTAAAAGCACTACCTCATAAATCATTTCACCAAGCTTTTCAGGTGTTATTACCTGAGTCTTGTTGTTTTGATTGAGATAATGAATGCGTACAAGCTTTTCTAGAATATCACCTCTAGTGGCAGATGTACCAATACCAGTGGTCTTTATCTGCTCTCTAAGCTCCTCATCCTCTATAAGCTTTCCAGCATTTTCCATTGCTAGAATCAAAGAACCTGATGTATATCTCTTTGGAGGTGATGTTTTTCCCTCTTTAAGAATAAATTCATTGACTGTAATGTCGTCTCCAATAGAAGCACCCTCTACAAATTCAACAAATTTTTCTTTAGAAAAGTCATCCTCTGACTCCTCATCATCTCCATCCTCAGCTTCCTTTTCCTTTGCCTTTGGAATACCTGCGATTTCTAGGTAGCCTGGCTTAACTAAAAGCTTGCTGCCAGCAAAGAATTTTTCCTCTCCAACCTGCACTGTAACCTTTACGTTCTTGTACTCTGCTGGTGGATAGAATATTGATAAAAATCTGCGAACAATCAAGTCATACACTGACTTTGAAAGTGGAGATAAATTTTCTATTCCATTGCACTGACCTGTAGGAATAATCGCATAGTGGTCTGTAACCTTAGAATCATCTGTATAGCTGGTCTTTTCAAGCCCCATAAACTTTCTATCAGCTAAAATCTCATGAACAAATTTGGATGTAGGCCCATAGCCCTGCAATCTATTAAGATTTTTGGTGATTTCCTTGGCTACTGCAGTAGTAAGAACTCTGGCGTCAGTTCTAGGATATGTGGTGTATTTCTTTTCGTATAAATCCTGAATAACATCAAGTGTCTGTGCAGGAGAAATCTTAAATCTCTTTGCACACTCAGACTGTAGCTCAGCCAAGTTAAATAATAATGGAGCTTTTTTCTTTGAAATTCCTAAGTCTTTATCACAAATTTTTGCAGATTGGTTTGTTAAGTCTGCAATTAATTTTTCAGCGCTAGCCTTTTCTTTAAAGCCGTTTCCTTTGTCGCCATATAAAAGAGGCGATTCAAAATATTTAGAAGAATCTACAGCCTTCCACTCTGCTGGAAAGTTTACATCAGAGAATTTTCCAATAACCTTGAAGAAAGGATCCTCATTAAAATTGCGAATCTCTCGCTCTCTTTCCACAACCATACCAAGCACACATGTCATAACTCGTCCAATGGCAATGGCTGAATAGCTGGTGGTGGCTGCGGCATCGTTTATAAGGCGTCCATATTTTACAGAAAGTGCTCTAGAAAAATTGATACCTAAGCTGTAATCCTCTATGGTACGCATAATTCCTGAAGCCCCCAGCTTTGCATAATCGCTCATTGGCTTTGCTTCTCTTATGCCTCGTATAATCTCGTCGTCTGTCTGTGAATCAATCCAAACACGAAGCTCTGTCATGCCCTCGCGAACTCCGCCATAATTTCGAATATTTTCTTCTATAGTCTGTCCTTCTTTTCCCGAATCACCTGCCCAATATACAGTATCAATGTCCTCGCGATGTAAAAGTCCATTTACCACAGCATACTGGTCCTTTGCAGACTCTACCACTCCGTATTTGTACTCCTTTGGAAGAAATGGCAAATCCTCAAGATTCCAGTTTTTATATTTCATATCGTAGTCCTCTGGATAAACCATCTGTACCAAATGGCCATAGCACCAGCTAACTACATATTCGTTGTTTTCGATATAACCGTTTTGATTTCCACTAACCTTTAATACTCTGGCAAAGTCTCTTGCCACAGAAGGTTTCTCAGTGATGATCAGTTTTTTTCCCAAACTATTACTCCCTTTTAGTAAATTATATTACGTTTTAATTTTTCAAACATTATATATAAGAAATAAGAAAAAAGATTAGAGCCCCATGCATAGCACAGGGCTCTAATTATTATAACTTTATAACTCAGTCATGTCTACCAACACAATTGATTTATTTTCTTTTGAAAGCACCACTAATTTACTATCAAATTTTGTTGCTGAAAATAAGAAAACAGTATTTGCTGTAATGCGTGCCTTTTTCATAGATTCAAGCAATTCTTCGTATCTGTCGTAGCTCATAGTCTTATCTGCCCAATTGCAAATACCAACAACATTTTCTCTGTTTGAGCTTTGACCAATAACATCGATAGTATTTTCTTTTCCTATCCAGGTACCAATCTTTGTAAGCTTTATTGGAAGCTGATCTACCATGTTAAGTAGATGTAAATATTCTCTACATACATTTACAAAATAGATCTGTAAATATTCATCTAACTTTGGAGCAATAAATTTATCATAAAATGCTTCTGGTGTATGTGATATAAGCTCTGATAAATGAGGGTAAATAAATGTAAACCAGAAATTGATATAAGGATCTACGATTCTATATACACCCTTTTTAGTGTTGTCCCATCCACCTGTTTCAAAGGATACTGCCTTGTCAATCACATCAAAGGCAGCTAGATTTTTCATATAAACAGAAATCTTTGCTCTAGAATATCCTGTATCCTCATACAAATCATTTAGCTTTTCATGACCTGATGCAATAGAGCCTAAAATTGTATTGTAGCAGGAAAGCTCTCTGAGCTCTGTGCCAATATAATTTTCAGCACCGTTATATAAAAATCCTTTTGAATCAAGGATATGCTGACATACATTTGCTTTGATGCTCTTTGTGCCATCCCATCTATCAAGATATTCAGCCACACCACCAATGATTCCATAGGTACTAACACACTGAGCTACCGAATATTTAGGAAAGACTCTGACAATATCAAGGAACGAAAGATTATCTAGCTTTATCTTTTCATCAACTGCCGATTTCTTATCTCCCACATATTCACTAAAGGTATTTTCAGCCCATACAATAGACGAAGTAGTGACAATTATCATTACCTTGCCTGGATAAAGCTTTTTATTCTTTAAAGAAATAAGGCTATTTAGTAATTCACCGCTCTTTTTAATGGCAAACTGTGCCTCATCGATAATAACGATAAGCTTTGAACCATCCTTTGACTTGAAGCTTTTAAAGCACTCATCATAGGATGTACATGGATTCTTTCTGTCATAAGTCTCACAAATCTGATTACTTAAGTAAGAAAGCTGCTTTGCCTCAGAACACTGACGGCTACGATAATAAAAATAGCTCTTGCCAGTAGTAAAAGTATCAAGAAGTGACTCCTTCATACTACCCAAACGCCCATACATTAAAACCAAATTGTTATCGCTGCTCTGGTAAATTGTCTCTAGTTTCTTTAGTTCATTAGTCCTTGTAACCATAACATTTCTCCCAATAAATTACTTGTTTTCAATTGTACGGCTACTATAATATCACATTTTACTTTAGCAATCTACAGTGAAAAAGAATTTTATATAAATTTAATTTAGTATTGTTTAAGCTTTCTGTTTTTCAAAAAATTCATCTATTTGAATTAGCAATTCTCCGATTTCAGCATTTCTAACACCTCATATAATAAAAAAACAGCGTCCATTCTTGTTTTAGCATAAGGAAAAACGCTGTTTTTAGTAATTCTATGAACTATGTGTTATTTCTTTGTGATATAGCCCTGTGCTTTGAGTAGCTCTGCACAAAGGACTGCACCACCTGCAGCACCACGAACTGTATTGTGTGAAAGTCCTACAAACTTCCAATCATAGATGCTGTCCTCACGAAGACGTCCTACAGAAACACCCATACCATTTTCGTAATCTACATCAAGTGCAACCTGTGGTCTGTTGTCCTCTTCCATATATCTAAGGAACTGCTTTGGTGCGCTAGGAAGCTTGAGCTCCTGTGGAACACCTGAGAAATTGTTAATTGCATCAATAAGCTGCTGCTTTGTAGGATTCTTCTTGAACTTTACAAATACAGCTGCTGTATGACCGTTAAGTACAGGAACACGGATACACTGGCTAGTAATCTTTACATCATCAGCTGGAACAATAACGCCGTCTTTGATCTCGCCCCAAATACGAAGTGGCTCTTTCTCAGACTTTTCTTCCTCACCTGAAATGAAAGGTATGATGTTGTGTTCCATCTCTGGCCAATCCTTAAATGTCTTACCAGCACCTGAGATAGCCTGATATGTAGTAACTACAACCTCGTATGGCTCAAATTCCTTCCAAGCTGTAAGAACTGGCGCATACGACTGAATAGAACAATTTGGCTTTACAGCAACAAATCCTCTCTTTGTACCGAGTCTCTTCTTTTGGAACTCGATAACCTCCATGTGCTGTGGATTGATTTCTGGAACTACCATAGGAACATCTGGAGTCCATCTATGTGCAGAGTTATTTGAAACTACTGGAGTCTCAGTCTTTGCATAAGCTTCCTCAATGGCCTTAATTTCGTCCTTTGACATGTCAACTGCTGAAAACACAAAATCAACCTCAGCAGCAACCTCATCAACCTCGTTTACATTTTTAACAACGATATCTTTTACAGCCTCCGGCATTGGAGTGTCCATCTTCCATCTACCACCAACTGCATCCTCATATCTTTGTCCTGCGGAACGAGGGCTGGCTGCAATTGTAGTAACTTCAAACCAAGGATGATTTTCTAGAAGAGAAATAAATCTCTGTCCAACCATGCCAGTGCCACCAAGAATTCCGACTTTTAACTTCTCGCTCATTTCAAATTCTCCTTAATTAGTGATTTAATTTTTGTATTTCTATCGCGGACATTTGTCCGTAATTGAGATGTATTATAATAAAAATAGGTAATTAATGCAAGCACTAATTATCGTTTCAAAAATATAATCTTTGTTACCGATTCCTATATTATATCTTACAAAAACATTCATGTCATTATAACAACATCCTTAATAACTTTATTCCATATATCCATTGTCTTGATACTCTGAGATCACAATATAGGCTTTACCATTTATCAGATATTTCGGTAGTCTCCAAGGCTGATTGTGATAAAAATCATCCTCTACCAACTCGCCATCCACATAAAGCTGCATTACATCACACTTTATGTTTAAATTTATAAATTCCGGACAATCCTCATCAAGAGTAAGGCTATACCACTCAACATTTTTGTGGCTATACTCAAGCTCTGCCATATATTTGGATGGAATTTCAAATTTTGGAGCATTAAGCTTTGACAACTTGTAACCTATCTGTGGAGCATTCATTAAATCCTCAAGCGTAAGGCTACAAGTGTCCTCAAAGTAAACCCTTCCATCCACTTTTCTAAGTCTTTTAGCTTTATCTAAATTAACCACCTTCACAGGGCAGGTTTTTCCACCCGAAAACTCAAAAACAGGCGAAATACCCGGTATTTCCATAAACAGCCAACAATCCCCGTCCTTGCAAAGGGGCTGAGCTGTAGCATATTTAAGAATTACTCCATTTCCCATATCCATATTAAAAGGCATAAAAAAGCTAATATCCCCCTTTACGTCAAATATTGGAAATTTAACTTCTCCTGTATCAATTTCAACATTAAGAACATCATCTACAGCATGTAGTCTCTGATAATGATTAATAAAAACAAAACCACTATTTTCATCCCTACGCATACCATAACGCAAAGAAGTCATATCCCCTATTTCTACAGAAAGCTCAGACTCTACATAGGTCATTTGAGCGAGACGTTGTCCATACTCATGTATAAAAAGATGTAATAGATTCAACAAATCATAAGACTCTCTAGCCTGACCATAGCTTGATATAGGTGCCTGAAAATCGTAGGAAATCATAGGATAATCATTAGGATATCCTGTAGCCTTTGACTCCTGTAGAGTGTAGTTTTTTTGAATCATATTAATGCCACCATGATACATATAATATCCCAACAGATTGGCTCCTTCACAAAGCATTATAAGTGCCATGGCATAAATGTCTATGCCTGCAATCTGATACCTTCTGTGATAAGTATTCATCAACCCACCGCCAATTTCACAGGTGGCGTATGGATATCTCTTATAAGGCAATTGCCAATCATCCCCTACAACTTTCTTTATTAAATCCTTACCTATAGCGGAGTCATTTCTAATACCTGTAAAATAGTATCTAGCACAAGGAGAAAGCTGTTCAATCCCCTCATCCCATGGTGCATCACAATAGCCGCCAAAAGTAGGAACAACATCATCAACCGGAATTTTTGCACCATTTACAGCATTCCACCCTGTTACTGTATAAATGGGCACCATAATCCCTTCTTCGATGGCAATATGCTTTAAAGTAAGAAGATGCTCAGCATTATCCGTAAGCTCATTTTCCAGTTGACACATCACCACCGGACCGCCATCCTTAAAATACAAGCCAAAAAGCTGGCTAGCTATAGCACTAAACCAATTACGAACTTGCTTTAAATACTGTTCATCATTAGTTCTCAGCATAAAAGGCTTCTTCAAAATCCAGTCAGGAAAGCCTCCATTTCGCACCTCACCATGACACCATGGGCCAATTCGTATGCAAACCTTAAGTCCAACCTCGTCTGCGAGCTTCACAAATTCACGTAAATCTAAATTTCCTGTAAAATCCAACTGACCTTCCGTAGGCTCATGGTATATCCATATAATATAGGTAGCAACAATATCAATTCCTCCTGCCTTCATCAATTCCAATGACCGTTTCCAGTGTTCTCTTGGAACCCTGCTAAAATGCATTTCTCCCATTACGGGTAGTACAGGCTTACCATTTTTAGTGAAGTATAAACTATTGACACCTATCTCATTTCCAACGTTGTCAGTTCCCCCAAGATTTAGATGTCCAGTAATTATATCCTCTTTTATAAATTCTTTAAATCTGTATAACATATTTTCCCCTTAACCTCTTTGATTATAATGTCAAATACTATGATACTAATTTATTTTAAACTTCTTACTTTGAGAAGCAATACTAAAAGCTGCACTAAAAAACGGCTAGTGTTACCCAGCCGCAATTTTCTTTTATTTTAATCCCTTTATGTTTGCCACAATAAATGCGGAACTTATTATTCATACAAAAACAATTGGAAGACCAATAATCCAATTAATCTTATCCATGACAATAGCACCAATTGTTAATATGAAAACCGTCACAAGAATTGAAATAATAACCCTAATAAATTTGTAAAAACCTGTTCTTTCCATGAATAATCTCCTTCCGGGTTAAACTCACATAAAATCTTTATTCTTTAATCTTTCTTTTATATTTATTAGGGTGAAGCTTCTCATCACGAGAGCGTCTTACCATAAGAACAATTAATGCTGTTATAGCACATACTAGAACCACATCAAGGACAATCCATGCGTATACCCATGGGGATAGGTGAGCCTTAATCACATCTCCTGGTGCAACTGATTTACATTTTGTTAAAAAGAGATGGGTCGTCCATTAAATCCAAAGGATAATCTCCAAGCTTATTGACTTTAAATCCATTTTTCTCCTCCTTACCTATCTATGTTTTCTTACAGATATAGTAAAAAAAGAACATCTATATATAATAGATGTTCGCTAATTAACATTTGTGTTACTTTCCAAGAAACTCTTTGCAATTCTTAATCTCTTGCACCATTGCATCATGTCCTGGTGCGCCAGTTGTAAGTCTTTTATTTACACAAGTCTCCATGGAGATAGCATCAAAGATATCTGCTTCAAAAGCTGGAGAAATAGACTGTAATTCCTCTAAGGACATGTCATCAATAGCAATACCCTTATCAATACAGTAAAGAACCACCTGACCAATGATTCCATGTGCGTCTCTGAAAGGCACACCGTGATTTACCAAATAGTCAGCTGCATCTGTGGCATTTGTAAACCCATGCTTTGCAGAATCTGCCATTACAGACTCATTAAATTTCATTGTGGAAAGCATACCATCAAATAAAACAATACAATCCTGAACTGTCTTCATAGCATCGAAAGCCAGCTCCTTGTCCTCCTGCATATCCTTGTTGTAGGCAAGTGGAATCCCCTTCATAGTTGTAAGAAGTGACATAAGAGCTCCATAAACTCTTCCTGTCTTTCCTCTAACTAACTCTGCAATATCTGGATTTTTCTTTTGCGGCATAATAGAGCTGCCTGTAGAAAAGGCATCGTCTATTTCTACAAATCTGTATTCATTACTATTCCAGATAATAACCTCCTCTGAAAAACGAGAAAGATGCATTTGGATAGTAGAAAGCGCTGATAAAAACTCAATAAGATAATCTCTATCAGAGACGCCATCCATTGAATTAAGTGTAGGACCATCAAAGCCTAATAGCTCTGCTGTCATATTTCTATCTAGTGGATATGTGGTGCCAGCCAATGCGCCCGAGCCAAGCGGACAATAATTCATGCGCTCTCTAATGTCTGCCAGTCTCATCACATCTCTTCTAAACATCTCAAAGTATGCTCCCATATGATGAGCAAGAGTAATTGGCTGTGCCTTTTGTAAATGTGTAAAGCCTGGCATAATGGTATCAATATGCTCCTCCATAATGCCAAGAATTGTATTCAGTAAATGCTTTAAATCCTCTGATGTCTTTTCGACCTGGTCTCTAGTATAAAGACGCATATCGAGAGCCACCTGATCGTTTCTGCTGCGACCTGTATGTAGCTTTTTGCCTGGGTCGCCTATTCTATCAATAAGATTAGCCTCAACAAAGCTATGGATATCCTCATACTCAGATGTGATTTCAAGCTTTCCTGACTCAACGTCAGTCTCGATGCTATCTAATCCCTTTAAAATCTCGTCTCTTTCTGCCTCAGTAATAACTCCCACACTCGCTAGCATTTTAACGTGCGCTCTGCTGCCTCGTAAGTCCTGAGCAAATAGCTTTTTATCAAAATTAATTGATGCATTGAAATCATAAACCATCTGATCAGTAGACTTTGTAAATCTACCACCCCATAACTGTGCCATAACTAATCCTCCATATTCTCTTTTGCCTGTTTTTCTAGCTGTCTATCTCGGTAAGAATAAACACAACCGCAGTAATCCTGGCGGTACATGTCATATTCCTTTGAAAGCTCTGTACTACGCTTGTAACCGTTTTTCTTTTTGAAATCACTAGGAAGCCAATCTATGCCTACCTCCTCAGCAATTTTTTGACCGATTTGATTTAGTACCTGAGAATCTTTCATTGGGGATATTGTAAGTGTTGTTGAGAAAAAGTCAAACCCTTTTTCTTTTGCCACTTCAGCTGTACGTCTCAAACGAAGGTCATAACACTTGTGACAACGAGCTCCTTTTTCAGGCTCCTGCTCCAATCCCTTTGCAATGTCATAAAACCTAGGCTTGTCATAATCTCCCTCAATAAATGAAACCGGATGAACTGCAGGAAAGCTGTCTATAAATTTCTGCTGCTCCTTTACCCTGGTGTAGTACTCCTCATCCGGATAAATATTTGGATTGTAGTAATAAACTGTAATAGAAAAATACTGTGACAAATACTCTATACAATAGCTAGAGCATGGACCACAGCAGCTATGAAGTAATAAAGAAGGCACCTGGCCTTCTTTTGTTATGTTATTTATTAAATTGTCTAGTTCTTTTTGATAATTAATCTTATTCATTTCCTGCCCATATAAATAAAAACGCTATAGAGAACACATAGATAAATGCCATAAGAATCATAAATGGGACCTGACTAGCCATGATACCAGCAACAATCTGTGCGATAAAAACAAGTCCGTGAATCCAAAGTGGAATTCTGTTGAGGCATGCACCTAAAAGTGCCTCTAATACAACCATGAAACATGCAGCAATAACGCTAACATGGAATGCTAAATGTGAAACCAAAATAGCAACCACTGCAAAAATCCCAAGACAAATGAGACAAATTAAAGGTAGATTTTCTTTACAGAAGAGCCCCTTAATTAAATCTATATTAAAGTTCTTAACTTTCTTCTTTTCTTCCATTATTCCTCTCCTTATTAATTAAACTTTTCGTACATGTGTCATTATAATAAAATTGCTTGATTTTAACAACAATTTAATTGATTTTTTTACCCCAATATATTACACTAAATCTCGCAGAATTTAATGATATACAATTTAAATATTAACTATTTATTTTGTTCTCTTTTTTCTATACATTTACTATTCTAAAAAGAGGAGAAGTTAGCTCCGATAGCTCAGTTGGTAGAGCACCTCACTCGTAATGAGGGGGTCGTCAGTTCGAGTCTGATTCGGAGCTCTTTCTATATACATTTAAGTATATAGAGGAGTATATAGGAGGATAATATATTGGAATTTATTCAATTTGATCACGTATCAAAAAGCTTTGAAAAGCAGTTGGTACTGGACGAACTCGACCTTTCAGTAAAGGAGAATTCATTCGTCACTCTACTTGGGCCTTCAGGATGTGGCAAGACTACCACATTACGTTTATTAGGAGGCTTCGAAAAACCAGATTCAGGACAGATTTTTCTTAATGGAAATGATATTACAGCTCTACCAGCTAACTTACGTCCTATCAATACTGTTTTTCAAAAGTACGCATTGTTCCCACACATGACTATTGCTGAGAACATCGCCTTTGGATTAAAAATCCAAAAGAAATCAAAGGACTATATCAATGACAAAATCAAATATGCTCTCAAACTGGTAAACCTTGATGGTTTTGAGAACAGAGCCATTGATTCTCTTTCAGGTGGACAGCAACAGCGTATCGCCATTGCACGAGCTATTGTAAACGAGCCAAAGGTTCTTTTACTAGACGAGCCTTTAGGCGCTCTTGATTTAAAGCTTCGTCAGAACATGCAGTACGAACTTATGAAACTCAAGCAAGAGCTTGGAATTACATTTATCTATGTAACTCATGACCAGGAAGAAGCCCTTACTATGTCTGATACTATCGTTGTAATGAACCAGGGATATATTCAGCAGATTGGTACCCCAGAGGATATTTACAATGAGCCCGAAAATGCTTTCGTGGCAGATTTCATTGGTGAATCCAATATTATAGAAGGAATCATGATTAAGGATGAGCTAGTTTCATTCCTTGGAGTTCAGGTTCCTTGCGTTGATAGAGGCTTTGGAAACATGACTCCTGTAGATGTGGTTATCCGTCCAGAGGACGTAGAGCTTGACGTTCCAGGAAAAGGCTTCATGGATGGTGTTATCACAGACTGTCTATTCAAGGGAGTTCATTACGAGCTTGATGTTCAGTGTGGCAATTACGAATGGCTTGTTCACACTACAAAATATTATGAAATCGGCCAAAAGGTTTCATTAAACGTCATTCCATTTAACATTCAGATTATGAATAAGCCTGCTTCAGAGGATGAGGAGGTACTAAAGGAAGATGAATAACAAGATGCGCACTAGCTTCCTTGCATGGCCATATGCTTTGTGGGTATTGATTTGTACCATCTTTCCACTGTTTTACATCCTAGGCTACGCTATCACAAATGATGCAGGAAAGCTTACCTTTGCAAACCTAATTGTAATTGCAGATCCTGTGCACCTAAAGTCTCTATGGCTTTCCGTACAGGTTGCTTTTATCACTACAGTTATATGCCTTGTTATGGCATACCCAGTAGCGCTGATACTACACAACCTAAAGATTAGAAATAAAAGCTTTATCGTATTTCTTTTCATCCTTCCAATGTGGATGAACTTTATGCTGCGTATACTTGCCTGGCAGAACATTCTTTCCAACAACGGTATACTCAACAACATTTTATCAGCAGTCGGCCTTCCTACCGTGCATATTCTTTATACGAAATACGCCGTTATTTTGGGAATGGTTTACGATTTTTTACCATACATGATTTTACCTATTTACAATGCACTCTCAAAGATTTCAGATGATGTTATCGAGGCTGCATCAGATTTAGGTGCCAACTGGTGGACTACCTTTACAAAGGTTACTCTTCCACTTTCTAAGGACGGAATCATCTCCGGTATCATTATGGTATTTGTTCCTTCACTATCATCCTTCGTTGTTTCCAACTTACTTGGAGGTGGAAAGGTTCTACTTATCGGAAATGTTATCGAGCAGGAATTTACTTCCGCTCGTGACTGGAATACAGGATCAGGACTTTCTATTATCCTCATGGTATTCGTACTCCTATCAATGGGTATCATGAACAAGGTCGATGATTCAGAAAATGGAGGTATGCTACTATGACAAGACTTAAAAAATGTACCTCTCGTTTATATTTAGGATTTATATTCTTATTTTTATATGCTCCTATTCTTGTACTCATTGTTTTATCCTTCAATAATTCAATGTCACGTACAGTATGGGGAGGCTTTACACTACAGTGGTACGCAAATCTGCCTACAAACGACACCATCATGACAGCCCTTGGCACCACACTACGTATTACACTGTCATCATCAATACTTGCCACAATACTTGGTACTTCAGCTGCCATTGGTATTCACCGCATGAAAAAACGTCATGCAGCCATTATGCTGGGAGCCACCAATATTCCGCTATTAAATGCTGATATTGTTACTGGTATTTCATTGATGCTTCTCTTCACCAGATTCACTTCTCTTGGAGAGTTTTCAGTAATACTTGCTCACATTGCCTTCTCAGTGCCATACGTTATTTTCAACGTATTGCCTAGGCTTCAATCAATGTCAGATGTTTGCTACGAGGCAGCCCTAGATTTAGGTGCCACACCTGTTTACGCATTCTACAAGGTAATCTGGCCAGAAATCGTTCCCGGTGTTTTATCAGGATTTTTGATGGCACTTACCATGTCCCTAGATGATTTCACCATCACCTACTTTACAAAGGGTGCCGGTGTAAACACACTTTCAACTATGCTTTATACAGAGCTTAGAAAAGGTATTCAGCCAGAGCTTTACGCCCTTTCTACTCTCCTTTTCTTAGTTGCATTTGCTATGTTATTCATCATCAATTACAAGGGAAATGATTCTAAAAAGGAGGTAACAAACTAATGAAAAAGAAATTAATCTCCTTAATTTGTTGCCTTACACTTGTGATACTACCAGCTGCTAGCTTTACTGGATGTAAAAGCGATGCACAAAGCGACGACACGCTCATAGTTCTAAACTATGGTAAATATATCGAAGCAGATGTCCTAAAGCAGTTTGAAAAGGACACCGGTATCAAGGTAAAATACGAGGAATACGAGTCCGTTGAGGATATGTACGCTAAGTACAAGGCCGGCTCCATCAATTATGATGTTATCTGCACCTCTGATTACATGATTGAGACCCTTCGAAACGAAGGCGAGCTTATTCCTATTGATTACAATTCGCTAGAGTATTACAAAAACATAGACCCTGAAATCATCGAGGCATCAGAGGCATTTGATCCAAATCACAAATACACTGTCCCATATTTCTTTGGCACAGTAGGTATTTTGTATAACACTAAGATGGTTGACGAGGAAACCGTTAGCTCTTGGAACTGTCTTTGGGATGAAAACTATAAAAACCGCGTAGTTATGATTAACTCACAGCGTGATGCTTTTATGGTTCCCCTAAAAATGAAGGGTTATGATATCAACACCAGAGACAAGAATGAATTAGACGAAGCATTTGACATGCTCTGCTCGCAAAAGGGAGTTGCCTATGCTTATCTCATGGACGAGACCTATGAGTGCATGATTTCAGAGGACGCTGCAATGGCAGTATGCTACTCCGGCGAGGCAGCTATGGGTATGGAATACAATGAAAACCTTGCCTACACTGTTCCAAAGGAAGGCGGCAATCTTTGGATTGATTCATGGTTTGTTCCACGTACCTGCAAGCATTATGATGCTGCAATGAAATGGATTGATTACATGTGTCAGGAAGACGCTGCCACACAAAACTTTGAATACGTTTGGTATGCTACTCCAAATCTTACAGTAGCTCAAAACGAAGACGAAGAAACACTTGCAGACGAAACTGTTTTCCCTACAAAAGAAACTTTAGAGCGCTGTGACTTATTTAAAGCCTACGATGATGAGACTCTTGATTACACATCAGAGCTTTGGAAGAAATTAAAGGCATATTAAACAAAAGCCCTTCATCCTATGATGAAGGGCTTTATTAATAAAGTTAAATATATAATCCAAGATTAGCTAACAATCTTGAGACTATTTTCATCCTTTGAATAAAGATAAAGATTGTTAGACAAAACATCTTCTCTTTTGACCTGTGTTTCATTGATAAGTGAAATCATTCCCCTAATATGCTCTATAAATTCTTCATTTACAGAATTAGAATCAAACATGATTACCTCATGAATAGAGCTTGGAATCACATACAAATCTCCATTAATCTTTGTAGCAAGAGTCTTTAAGGCATCCTTGTATAAAATTACAGCTGCGCCATAATACATATGGTTATTAGTAGCTACAAGTACAGGCTCAAGATCCGATTTCTTTTCCATCAGCTCATTTGGAACATTTTCGTCAGAAACCATATCACAAACCGTATCAAGAATTCCCTTTACAGAAAATCCTAACACTCTAGGAGTATTTTCCATAGCTGCCTTGAACAAATCATTTGTTCCTACTCCCCAGCGATGCATATGCTGATTTCTAATAAGAATGGACGCTGTGCTGATATTGTTAAATCCCTCTGGAAATTTATAATAAAATACAATGGCCAAATCCAAATAATCAATATATGGAACGTCCTTTAAAAGCTCCTCATTGTACTCCTTATTAATCAATTTAAATAATATGTTATCACAGACCTGATTATAATCTATGTAATATTCCATGCTGGTTAGACCGCTAATTTTAGCAGACTCGTATGCATTTTTTACATAATTTAAAGCATATTCAAAATCATTATCTTCTTCATATTTTTCAAAAATGTTTTCTAAATAAATATTTGGCGAGCAGTTTTCTTCTACTCCTCGAATATTTACACCTCTAAAAACCACTCCATTATTTTTGTTTGCAACTACCTTCTCAATAGTTGAATCTGGATAGACCTCGCCTAATCTGTCTACCATTAAATCAATAAACTCATTATATGTCATAAGACCTCCCCTATGACATAAGTAAAAAAATGGGAAATCGATGGGAAATTAAAAAAGAATCCGCGCATTTTTCAGCGCGGATTTAAATATACCAAGAAATTATATCTTTTGCAATAATTATTTTAATTTTGCTTTGTATTCCTTTGCCATAATTTTCATTTCCTTGGCATTGGAAATGACTGTATCAGTAATAGCACTACCGCCCAGCATACGTGCCAGCTCATCAACAGTCTCCTCATCAAGAAGCTTTTTGATACCAGATACTGTGTGACCACTCTCTACACTCTTTTCGATTAAGAAATGTGTATCTGCCATAGCTGCAATCTGTGGCAAGTGAGTGATACAAATAACCTGATGATCAGATGCAACCACTGATAGCTTTTCTGAGACTGCCTGTGCTGTTCTACCAGAAATACCAGCGTCAATCTCATCAAAGATAAGTGTGTCTATACCACCACCTGATGCAAGCACAGTTTTAATAGCCAGCATAATACGGCTCATTTCACCACCTGATGCAATATCCTTTAGAGGTCTCATAGGCTCTCCAGGATTGGTAGAGATAATAAACTGGGCATCATCTATACCATTGTCAGTGAAATGATCTATTACCTTGAATTCCATATCAAACTCTGTATTTAAGAAGTTTAAATCTGACATGGCCTCCTGCATCTTCTTAGAAAGTGAAGCTGCAGCTTTTTTTCTGATTGATGACAGCTTGTCACTAAGCTTTTGAAGCTTTTCTGTGGCAGCCTCTAAATTCCTCTTTAAACCAGATAAATATTCATCAAAGGATTCAAATTTTGCCTTTTTATCCTGACGGATTTCCAGCTCCTTTAAAATATCCTCAATGGTGTTACCATATTTATCCTTTAGGCGATTTATAGTGTTTAGTCGCATCTCTACTTCATTGAAGCGCTCCGCATCAAAAGTAGAATCAGACATATAGCTAGAAAGCTCTCTATTGAAATCCGCTATAATGCTGTCGGCGTCATTTAGCATAGAAAGTAAATCAGAAGCTTTTTCATCTACACTTTCTATGTGGCGAATATCTGCAATGGCTGAGCTAAGTATGTCTGAAACACCACCCTCTGAAGCCATAGCCTCATGAGCCCTCTGATAGTACTCCATAGTCTTGCTAAAATTTGATAGACGACGATATTCATCTTCTAGATCATCATCCTCACCAATCTTTAGCTCGGCACTCTCTATCTCATTTATCTCATGGTCTAAAAGAACAATCTCTCGTTCCTTTGAAATATCAGAAGCCTTTGCCTCCTGATATTCTGCATCTATTTTTTTATACTCTGAATATGCAGCCTTTAAATCCTCTTTTAAAGAGCCAATATCCTTTTTGGCGTACTCATCAAGCATTTCCATATGCTTTGCTTTATTAAGAAGAGATTGATGCTCCTTTTGGCCGTATATATCTAGCAAAATGTCTCCAACAGCCTTCATCTTGGCAGCTGGCACCTGTTCTCCGTTTATTTTGCCAACGCTTCTCGATTCAGTTATCTTTCTACTCATGATAACCTCATCATCATATGGCTCCACATCCATCTCTCTGAGAAGCTCCTTTGTATGCTCGTCATTTATCAGATAAACGGCCTCCACAAAAGCTTCCTCATCTGGATTTCGCAATATATCCTTTGAGGCCTTGTCGCCTAAACTAAGGTGCAAAGCGCCTAGGATTATTGATTTACCAGCTCCTGTCTCTCCGGAAAGAATATTTAACCCCTTAGAGAAAATAATTTCTTCCTCGTCAATGAGAGCAAGGTTCTTAACATGTAAACTTGCTAACATTTTATTCTCCTTTTCTATGCCCGACACGCATAGTCACTAGTGTTATACATTAGCGATGTGATCAATGATTCGCTTTAGTTTCCCCATAAGAACAACTGTATCATCGATTGAACGGACAGCACACATAATTGTGTCATCACCTGCTATAGAACCAACTATTTCAGGATAATCCATATGATCTAGTGCTGCCGCAACAGCCATGGCCATGCCCGATACAGTTTTTATAACTAAAATATTTTGCGCATTGTCCATGGAAACAAATCCATCCAGGAAAATACGAATATATTTTTCATTCATATCATCTTCTGTGGTCTTGTAAGCCACATAACGAAGCTTTCCTGCACTATCGGCAATCTTTGTAAGCTTCATTTCTCTGATGTCTCTAGAAACTGTAGCCTGTGTGGCATTGAAACCAGCAGCAGAAAGCTCTGCTGTAAGCTCCTCCTGAGTTCCTATTTCCTTTTTTACAATAAGCTCTAAAATCTTTGCTTGTCGTTCGATTTTCATTTAAATCTCCTGCATTCTTGCTCTAATTCTCTCTAAGAAATTAACCTTTTCTAACATACACATATTTGTAGTAGCCTCGGATTTATAGATGGTAAGAGTCTCGTCTTTATTAAGAACCTGACGTAAAACTCCATCATAAATAATATTAGCTTGAGGCTCATCCTCCTTGTGTCTAGCTGAGATAGTTACCTCTACTCTATCGCTAGATGAAAGAATGATACTTCTAGAATTTAATGTGTGAGGATTAATTGGAGTAAGTATAATGCAATCCGAATGAGGACTAACTATAGGTCCGTTTGCTGAAAGATTGTAAGCAGTAGAACCTGTAGGAGTCGCAACAATCAAACCATCACAATTATGATTGTAAAGCTGGATTCCATTAACCTTTACTGTAAGATCAAGCACAAATAGTCCTGAGGCCTTTGAAGAAACCACAATGTCATTTAGTGCTCGAAAATGTGAACTGCTATCACCAGAATATTCTCCCTCTAGCATCATGCGCTCACTAATTTTATAATTGTCAGCTAAAAGCTGGTCCAAACAACTCTCAATATTGTCTACCGTCATGTCACATAAATATCCCAAATGCCCGCAATTAAGTCCAACAATAGGAATCTTTGGATTGGAAATATTTTGTGCAACACGAACTACAGTGCCGTCCCCGCCTACTGTAATGATACATTCCACATCAGGCGCTACATCAACGCTAAGCTCGGAATTATCTGGGCAGGAATTGATATCCATTTTGCAGACTCCACCATGGCTTTCAATGTAGCTTTGGATGATTTGAATGTATTCTTCGTGTAGCTCGGTAAATGATCTAGTGACAATCAAAAAGTTTTTCATTATTTGTCTAAGCTACCATGGGCTGCTGCTACAGTAGCTGCAACATCGATAGCCTCCCCCTCTTTGTCTGTTGTGGAAATATGTATCAAATATTCAATATTACCCTCTGGTCCCTTAATAGGAGAAAACTCCAGGTGTAATACGTAAAAACCAATGCTTGTAACAAACTCGATAATGTTGTTTATTACTTCCTCATGTACCTTTGGATCTCTGACAACGCCCTTTTTGCCAACTTTTTCTCTGCCAGCCTCAAACTGTGGCTTGATTAAGCAAACCATCTCAGCATCGTCCTTGAGTAGTGCCTTTGCAGGTCCTAAAACCTTTGTAAGGCTAATAAATGAAACATCAACTGATGCAAAATCTAGAGACTCTCCTATGTCCTCTAAAGTCACATAACGGATGTTTGTCTTTTCCATGCATACAACGCGTGGATCCTGGCGAAGCTTCCATGCAAACTGGCCATAGCCTACATCAACCGAAAATACCTTTGTAGCCCCGTTTTGAAGCATACAATCTGTAAATCCACCTGTAGATGCGCCGATATCCATACATACCTTTCCTTCCAAGGTAATGTCGAAATGAGTCATAGCCTTTTCGAGCTTTAGACCACCACGGCTTACATATTTAAGCTGCTGACCATGAATCTCTATATCTGCGTCAACATCGATTTGTGTACCGGCCTTGTCTTCGCGGTTGCCCTTAACAAAAACATTGCCCTCCATAATCATTGTCTTGGCTCTTTCTCTAGATGGAGCCAAACCTCGATTTACTAATAAGACGTCTAATCTTTCTTTCATTCTATCTTCCTAATACTTTTAATACTTTGTCTGTTATGGATTGTGCATCCATGCCAAGCTCGCTAAATAGCTGTGTAACGCTACCGTGCTGTACGAACTCATCTGGGACTGCAATCTTTAATATCTTGCCATTATAGCCATGGTCTATTAAATAGGTCTGAACCTGCTGACCAAAGCCGCCTGTAATAACATTTTCTTCCATTGTGACAACAAGAGAATAGTTATTTACAAGTGAATCTAAATAACCCTTATCTAATGGCTTTGCAAATCTGGCATTGCATATACCAGCATTGATGCCCTGCTCTGCTAATAAATCGCGAACCTCTTCGGCCTTTTTCACCATAGAGCCGTATGCAAGTAGCATAATCTGGTCACCAGAACAAATCTCCTCGCTCTTTCCAAGCTCGATTGGTGCACGGTGCTCCTCTAGTCCGCAATATGCCTCGCCTCTAGGATACCTGATGGCGATAGGTCCATTGAAATCAATGGCAAATTTGAGCATATCTGAAAGCTCCCATTTATTTTTTGGAGCCATAACTGTCATGTTTGGCATAGCTGTAAGGAATGATACATCAAAGATTCCCTGATGTGTGCTACCATCTGCTCCAACAAGTCCAGCTCTATCGATGGCAAATACCACGTGAAGATTCTGTAGACATACATCCTCTAAAACCTGATCGTAGGCTCTCTGTAAAAATGAAGAATATACAGCAAACACAGGAATACGACCTCCAAGGGCAAGTCCTGCGGCAAATGTTACTGCATGCTCTTCAGCAATACCTACATCAAAAAATCTGTCCGGGAACATATTTCTAAATCTCTTTAATCCTGCTCCCTCCGCCATGGCGGCTGTAATAGCAACTACCTCTGGCTTTCTGTCTCCCATCTTTCGCATAACAGTAGAGAATACATCAGTGTATCCTGGATTGCTGCTACGCTGTGGTAGTCCAGTTTCTATATCAAAAATATCTGTTCCATGGAATCTAGCTGGATGTCTCTCAGCTGGCTCGTAGCCATTTCCCTTTTTAGTAATTACATGAACTAAAACAGGGCCCTTTATTCCCATGGCCATGTTAAATGTCTCAACCAAGGCATCAATATTGTGACCATCAACTGGTCCCAAATACATAATGCCCAAATCCTCGAATACCATATTAGGAACCATAAGTGACTTGATTCCGTTTTTGGTGCTGCGGATTTTTCTAATTATGTGTTCTCCATGTGGCCAGTTTTCCAAAGATGAAAGCACATTATTTTTGAATCCAACATATTTTGAGCTGGTACGAAGTCTCTCCAAGTTAGTAGACATTCCGCCTACATTTTTAGAAATAGACATTTCATTATCATTTAAAACAATAAGCATGTTGGAATTTTTAAGTCTAGATGCATTGTTTAATGCCTCATAGGCCAAACCACCAGTAAGAGCGCCATCACCGATAACAGCTGCTACCTTGTAGTCCTCACCAGCCAAATCTCTGGCAAGACAATAGCCCAAAGCTGCAGAAAGTGATGTAGAGCTGTGCCCAGTATCAAAACTATCGCAAGGACTCTCGCATCTTTTAGGGAATCCGCTCATACCTCCGTATTTACGAAGATGATCAAACTCTCCTGCTCTACCTGTAAGAATCTTGTGTGTATAGGCCTGATGACCAACATCCCACACAAGCTTGTCCTTTGGAAAATCCAGCACCATGTGTAAAGCCATAGTAAGCTCTACTGTACCAAGATTAGAAGCTAAATGACCGCCTGTCTTAGATAGGTGTTCGATTAGAAACTGTCTAATCTCAGCTGGAAGCGCCTCTAACTCTTCATGTGTTAAGTTTTTAATATCATTAGGCTGCTTTATTTTATCAAGAACCATATCATCTAATTGTCTCTGTAAACAAGGTAATTAAGTAACTCATTTAAAAATTCGTTTTTATTTGGAAGCGTATTAAGCTCCTTAATGGCCTCGTCTGTAAGACGTTTTACCTCTTCTTTTGATTTTTCCATGCCAGCAAAAGATACATACGTGGCTTTTTCATTTTTCTCATCAGAGCCTATTGGCTTTCCGAGGGTCTCTTCGTCTCCCTCGATATCCAATATGTCATCCTGAATCTGGAATGCCATACCTATCTTTGATGCAACTGACTCGACTAAAGTAATATCATCCTCACTGGCACCAGCAAGAGCTGCGCCAATCATCATAGAAGCCTCAATCAAAGCTCCTGTCTTGAGATTGTAGATGAAGTTGATTTTTTCTTCAGTCATTTCTAACTGTTTCTTTTCGGATTCTACGTCTACGACCTGTCCACCGATCATGCCGAATACTCCAGCTTTTCTAGCGAGTATTCTCATAGCAGACGTAATATTTACCACGTCCACATCTGGTGCATCATATGCATTTAAAGCTGTTTCAAATGCATAATTTAAAAGTGCATCTCCTGTAAGGATGCCCAGCGCCTCGCCATATACAGCGTGTGTAGTAGGCTTTCCTCTGCGAAGCATGTCATTGTCCATAGCGGGCAAATCGTCATGCACCAGCGAATATGTATGAATCATTTCGATAGCTGCCATAAAAGGCTCGATTACCTCGGCATCACCACCGAAAAGCTTGTATGTCTCATCCATTAAAATTGGGCGGATTCTTTTGCCACCGGCAGTAACACTATACTGCATGGCGTCGAAAACCATTCCCTGATACCCCTCAACATCTGGCAAAAATCTGCAAACAACATCCTCTGCAGCCTCTGCTCTAACAGCAAGTTCATTCTTGATATCCATGCTACTCATCCCCTTCAAATACCTCTAGCCCGCCATCCTTTGCAATGGCCATAACGGCTTTTTTAGTTTGTTCTATTTTGGCATTTGCATGCTGTAATTCTTCCATGCCTGCCTTATATAAAGCAAAGGAGTCATCAAGTGTAACATCCCCTGCTTCCATTTTGGTAATTATTTCCTCGAGAGCCTCAAAGCTCTGCTCGATTGTACGCTCTTCCATAAACACTCCTAAATACGTTTTTACGATAATTCTGTTACCTGACTAACTATAGTGCCATCTTTGATTCTAGCTGTAATGGTGTCCCCAACTGATAATTGCTTTACAGAATCCAGACGCTTGCCTGACTCATCAGTAATATACCCGAAACCAGCCGCCAGCTTCTTTGCAGGAGAAAGTCCGTCCAATCTACCTGAAATAGAAACCAGTCTACTTTCATAGCGTTCTATTTTTGAATTCATAAGAGAATCTAGACGCATTGCAATCATCTGCAAATGCTCCTGATGTGCCTTTAGCTTGTTCTCTGGTCTAAGAGTTTGAAGGCGTAGCTTGTAGCCCTCTAATCTCTGAGAATAATTGTCCATGCGATGATCAAGCGCCATATTCATGAGATCTGAATATCGCTGAAGCTGTGCTGCAAAATCATCATAAACAAAATTGGCCATCTCAGCCGCCTGTGAAGGTGTGGCTGCTCTTTTATCTGCTACAAAATCTGCAATAGTCACGTCTGTCTCATGACCCACTGCAGATATAATAGGTGTCTTTGCGTGGAAAATGGCATTGGCCACCGCCTCCTCATTGAAGGCCCACAAATCCTCAATAGAGCCACCGCCTCGCCCGACGATAATTACATCTAGTCCCATCTCATCTAGGCAATTGATACCAGATACTACAGACGGAACCGCCCCCTCGCCCTGAACCTGTGCTGGGAAAAGTATAATCTCAACAAAAGGATTTCTGGTCTTTGATACGCGAATAATATCGTGAACCGCTGCCCCTGTAGGTGCTGTAACAACACCGATGCGCATAGCGTGTGTAGGAATAGGCTGCTTGTACATTGGATCAAACATACCCTTCTCAGCCAGCTCTTTTTTTAGAGCCTCAAAGCGCTGATATAAATCACCTACACCTGCTAGCTCGATTTGTTTAGCATAAACCTGGTATTTGCCAGCTGCAGCATAAATGCCCACGTAACCGTTTATCACTACCTGGTCGCCATCCTTCATGGCAAATTTCAAGCCTCTGGCTCTGTTTCCCGCAAACATAACACAGGAAATAGATGATCTTTCGTCCTTTAGAGTGAAATAAATGTGACCAGTATGATTATATTTACAATTGGAAACCTCTCCCGAAAGGGAAAGATTTCCAAGCATAAAATCATCGGCGAACATACGCTCAATGTACGTATTTATTTGTGATACTGTATAAATATTTTTACTCATTATACAAGTTTGGCGAGTGCGCCATTAACGAAACCAGCTGAATTATCTGTACCGAACTCGTCTGCAAGAGAAACAGCCTCATTAATAGCGACTCCAACTGGGAGATTCTCGTATTTGATTTCATATAAAGCAAGGCGAATAAGTGTAAGGTCTACCTTTGCCATACGAGTAGTCTTCCAACCATCAATTGACTTGTTGATCATCTCATCAAGCTCATCGAGCTTTGAAATGATGTCCTCAGACTTTGTCTTGATGTAAGACTCGTCCTCCTCTGTCTTATTATTTTTAAGAAGATCCTCTTCCTCGGCATTGTCTCTGCCCTTAAGGAAAACATCTATAACATTATCCATCTCCTCTGTATCATGAAACTCGTTCATGAAAACAGCCTTGAATACTTCTTTTCTGACTTCGTGTCTATTCATAAATAATACTCCTGAAAAAATATAATAATTCCTTGATTCTATAGGAAAAATATGGGGTGCTATTTAAAATAGCACCCCATAATTATACATTACAATGCATAAAAAATAAATAGCTCAGCCTATGAAACACTAACTGTAGCAATACGAATATCTACTGCTGTAACCTCAAGACCTGTCATAGTCTCAACGGCCTGCTTTACCTTGTCCTGAACCATTCCGCAAACCTTTGGAATCTCATAGCCGTATTTCATATTGATAGACATACGAACAACGATTTTTCCAGCATCGCCATCAACTACTCTGATAGCCTTTGCAAGCTTGCCCTGACCAGCCTTTGAAATAGTATCTGAAGTAAGATTTCCGTATAATGACTCAACGCCCTCAACCTCTACAGCGCCAAGACCAGCAATAATACCGATAACCTCCTCAGAAATATTAACTCCGCCGTCACCATTAATATTTATCGCAAAATTTTTATTCTCTGCCATATTTGCCTCCTAATATTTAGAAAAACTAGATAAATTATACCAAACTACAGTCAATTGGTAAACCCACATTATTTAGTAGCCGACATTATTCACCAAGCCAATGGACACATAGCCATCCACAATTGCCCTAAAATCCGTATCTTTTTCTGCATCTTCATTGTACTGGCCATTTACCATATATCTGTTGCCACCATTTTCCAGCTCTTCTAGCACATCATAGCTGTCCTTGAAAAACATTCCTCGAGACACCTTTCTGTCCTTTAAAATGCCCTTGCACTCAGATAAAGTGCAGCCTGGAAAATTAACATTGTGAATCATACCGGGAGCAAGCTCTACATCCAAAAGCTCAGAAAGCACCTGGCGCAAATATTTGTCAGTCACCTCATGGCAATCACACGCTCCCTCAGATAACGCAATGGCATGATACCCCTGAAAGGCTGCCTCAAAAGCTGCTCCGCAGGTGGCTGAATATTGAATATCCGAAGCGCAATTATATCCATAATTAATACCTGACAAAACCACATCTGGCTTTTCGGGCATAATATTAAGACCTCCAACTCTCACACAATCTCCAGGAGTACCAGAGCAATAATATGCATTTACACCCTCCACAGGAAAGTCTCTTGAAGGGTAAATGTCGATGGTATTGTGCAAGGTAATACTGTGGCTGGCCGCGGACCTTTGACTCTCAGGCGCCACCACCCACACATCTCCAAATTCCTTTGCCACTCTGGCAAGCCTAATGATGCCATCCGCTTCAATGCCATCATCATTTGTAATCAATATTTTCATATATTCTCCTCGTGACAATTATCCTAATTTCTTTTTCTGCTGATGTCCTGTCATTTTTACTAGTGCGGAAACTGGCACTATTTTCATGAAAAACATTGCAAGCTTCATTCTAGTGCTAGGAACAATTATCGTCTGGCCCTTTTCTAAACCTAAAATGGCCTCTCGCACGCATTGACGGGCGCTGATTCCCTTTAAAGAAAATGATACGTTTGCTCTAGAATTAAACTCTGTGTCTACAGGGCCTGGGCAAAGCGCACTTACCTTTACCTGGCTTCCCATTTCTGAAAGCTCGCAGGCAACGCCTCGTGTTAGGCTAGTAACATAGGCCTTTGATGCATAATAAGTAGCCATGTATGGACCACCTGGAAGTAGTCCTGCTGAAGATGCCACATTCAAAATCTGGCCTTTGCCAGCGGCATGCATTTGCTGCAAAATGCCCTTAAATAAAATGTGCATAGCAATATCATTAACCTTCACCATGGAAATTTCTCTGTCCAAATCACTTTCAAGAAATGCTCCAGCTAGTCCAAAGCCCGCATTATTGATAAATAAATCGATTTCCCATTCCTTCATTTTTTCAAGGAAATCATAGCAGGCCTCCTCGCTGCTAAGATCTGCCTGAATCATTTCCACTGGCACGTCCACATTTTCACGAAGCTCTAAAAGCCTTTCCATTCTACGTCCAGTAACTATTAATCTATATCCTCGCTTTGCAAGCTGCATAGCAAACTCATATCCAATCCCCGAAGTTGCTCCTGTAATTAACGCTGTCTTCATCAAGTCCTCCCTTCGTCTATATTTCTACTATACAAAAAAAGGCCCCGTATTTCTACAGGGCCTTGATAATTTATTCTGTTCTAAATTTTGCTACGCTATCCTTCAGGTTTCCAGAGAAGGTAGTGAGCTCAGCAGAGGATGCTGCACATTCCTGAGAAACAGCTGAGTTATCGGTAACTACATCAAGGATTTCCTTAGACAAGCCATCGATTTCTTCCATTCTCTCGTTCTGTGCCTTGCTCTGCTCATCCAGCTTTGCAATAATATCATCTACATCATTTGTATTAGCAGTAATATCATTTAATGATTCAGCCGCTACATTAACGATTTCTGTACCTCTCAAAATGCTTTCAAGGGCATTTTCAATCAGTGAAGTGATGCTCTCTGTAGACTTACTAGATTCATCGGCCAGCTTTCCAACATTTTCAGCTACAATGGCAAATCCCTTACCAGCCTCTCCAGCACGGGCAGCCTCAATAGAAGCATTTAATGAAAGTAGACTTGTCTCTGATGTAATTCCATCAAGAGCTTTAACGATATTTGCAATTTCCTCAGACGCCTTGCTGATATCTGCCATAGCAGAAACCGCCTTGTCCATCTGAGCTCTAGATGCCTCTACACTGCGAACAGTATTATTGCTGGATTTGAGAACCTCTTCAACAAATACGTCCACCTTTTTATTTTCATCCAAAGTAACCTGAATCTTTTCCTGAAGATCCTGAATACTATTAGTCTGATTTACAGCGCCCTCAGCCAGAGCCTGAGAAACCTTTGCGACCTCCTCCGCAGAAGCTGCCACATGATCTGCCATATCATCCATACTTCTGAATTCATCTGACAAAGTAGATCTGATGTAATTTATATTATTTTGAATAGGAGCATAATCACCTAAATAAGTCATATCGCTGCTGGAAACCAAATCACCGCCAGCCATAACATTAATATTCTTATCAATATCCGTTACATATGAAAGAATACCTTCTCGCATCTGATTCAAGATATTGTAAAGTGTACCAATTTCGTCATCCTTGCTGTAGACAAATTCATCAGAAAGCTGACCATTTGAAAGGTTAATAAGGCTTGTTTCAAGGTCGGCGATTGGATCAACAACTCGTCCTGCAAAGATCTTTGATACCTTTCTAAAGGTAACAAAGCATACTGCTACAAAGGCGATTAAGATAATGTAAAGAATGATAGATAAAATGTTAACCATCACCTGAGCATCATTTACCATTTTATTAGTCATCTGGAAAAATGTTTCACTATCTGATATAAGCTGAGTCATATCGCCAGTATTTCTATATTCCTCAATGTCTGTCTTGATTGTACCATCCCAAAAGTCATCAACCTCATTACGGCTTTTTGGAAATGCTCCCAAATGCATCTGCTTTTTGATTTTATCCAAATTGGTGTCAACTACACCAATGGCAGCGTTAGCTGTTTCAGTCTCATTTGCCAGAACAAGCTTCACAGCTCTTTGACTACCGCCACGTACGATACCAGCACTATTAACGACACCTGTGTATCTTGTGAATAAAAATAAGCTCAACGCAATTAAAATAGATACTCCTAAAATAAGAGCAAATATTTTCTGAAGCGTCGAGCTTATCATATAAGAAATCGAGTTCTTATTTGCAGTGTATTTCGTTTTCTCCATCTTCATCTCCTTTTCATATGACCTCCATGATACAAAGACAATTCTACTATATAATTATGTCCATTTCGTGGTAAAATGACGTAAATACACCAATTTCAAGGAGGTAAACTATGAAAATTGCAATGGCAAATGACCATGCCGGAACTCAGATGAAAAATGAGATCAAGGCATATCTTGAAAGCATCGGGCACGAAGTAGTAGATTTTGGCACATATGACGATAACAGCTGTGACCTATCAGACTTCGTTTATCCAGCAGCACTAGCTGTGGCAAAGGGTGAATGCGACCGCGGAATCTTCTGCGATGGTGTCGGCTATGGCAGCGCTCTTATCGCCAACAAAATATCAGGCTGCTATGCAGCAGTATGCCAG
>JAILKL010000016.1 GCA_024693775.1 Pseudobutyrivibrio sp. | reverse complement strand
ACAGCTATAATTGCCGCAGGCCATGAAATGGCTACAGGTGTTCCACTCATTATTGAAATAATCTGTGCCAAACCGATTCCGCAGGCCACTCCAAAGATACCTCCCATCGAAGTAAGCACTGCCGCCTCTGTAAGGAACTGTCCCATGATTTTAGTCTTTCTAGCACCAATAGCTTTTTTTAGTCCAATCTCGGAGGTTCGCTCCGTTACGGAAACCAGCATAATGTTCATAACACCTATACCACCTACTAAAAGTGATATAGCAGCAATCCAAATCAGCATAGAGTTTGTTGATGATGATAATTGCTGTAATTGCTGTGCCTGCTCTAGTAAATCCTTTGACTGGTACTTAATGGAATCATCCATTGGACCAATATATCCATTTAAAATATCTGCTGTCTTTTTACCTGCTGCAGTCATGTCATCTGTAGAATTTGCTCTTACCAAAACATTTTCTGGCTCATCATATTTATAGCTAATAGGCCAATCTGAAAGTGGCATATAAATTGTACCTGATTCATCCTGCTTGTAGGTTTCATAGTCAGCCATGCTATTAATTGTAGGCTCAAATGTAGAACGTGAAGCAACAACACCTATTATTACATAGGAATCTTGTCCTATTTCCAACACCCTTCCTATAGGATCTTCGTTTTGTAAAAGATCCGAAACAATGGCTTCATCCACCACGCATACCTTTTTAAAGCTTTTGACCTCTTTATCTGTAAAAAGTCTGCCCTCATTTACAGATAAATTTGCTGTAGCAAAATAATCGGTTTCAACGCCCTTTACATATCCACCACTCATTGCAGCATTTTCATAATAAACACCGTCATAAACCTGGCGCATACTGTATTTGCTAGCAGCCTTTACCTCGGACAAATCACGAATTTCCTTCATGGCCTCATCTGAAATCTGTGGAAGTCCATAAGGTGTTTCACCGTAGCTCAAATCCAAAGGCCAGTCATTTTGATAAAGCTGTATGTCTACAGTATTTGATCCAGAGCCGATAAGATTTTCTTTTATCTGCTGATTTGTACCCTCTATGGTAGATACAATAGCAATGATGGCTGCTATACCAATAATTATTCCAAGCATAGTCAAAAAAGACCTAAGCTTGTGAGTCCATATGCCTCTAAAGGCTAATCTTAAATTTTCAAACATAATAGCTTCCTTTAACCTAAGTCTTAATAATCACTCAATGAATCCGTTATTTCACATTTAATACCGGAAATTGCACCATTTCCATATGGGAATGCCAAATAATCATCCATTGTAAGGCCGTCCTTTATTTCTATCATTTCACCCCAAAGGGTTTTGCCGACTTTTACATAAACCTTTTCCAAATGAGAGCTTTCATCCATTCTCATTACGTAGCTTCCTGAATTATCTTTTCTTATAAAGTAGGAAGGTATATAAAGGCCTCCAGTCTCTTGATTTGATGGTGTGATAGAAATATCCACAGCTGAATCCAGCTCTATTCCACTGCTCTTATCAAAAGAAGCCTTGAATTCATAATTACTACTGTTGCTATTTCCATTGCCGCTGTAGAAATTATTGTTGTCTGTATTTGGTGTATCACTAATAGATGTGATTGTAGCCTCTGCAGAATTTCCTGTCTCCCAGGAAGAAATAGAAACCACATCTCCCACATTTACACTATCTAGATAAAATTCACCAATACTTCCACTAATATAGTATTCATCAGTGGCAGTAATAATCATAAATGGCTTTGTATTATTGTAGTTATCCTTGTCCTGCACCTTTGAAACAGTACCAGATACCTTTGCTACTATCTCTCCGCTATCTGAGGTATTCTTCATATCCTGTAGCTCATGCTCGGCCCTGCGCAAATCCAGGTCCTTTTGCTTTAAATCATTTTCAGCATCTTCAATGGCCTTTTTTAGCTCTGATGGCTTGTAGCCCTCAGGCGGATTATAGCGCTCTGTTACTTCTCCATCTGCACCGATACCCTCGTGGCCAATAACCTCACCAGTCTCAGCATTATAATAGAAGGTTCCGACTGTTACTTCCTCACTAGTTTCATTTGTAGCGCAGTCAAATTTGTCACTGTTTGCACTAATATCTGACTGAAGCTCAGCTATTTCTGTGGCATCTTCATCCTCATCAAGTGCTATACCATTTTTGTCATAATAAACAGTGGATGAAAGTTCTCCTGTGGAATCAAAATATTCTTCATATACAATATGACCTGAAGAATAATCTCCAAAGGTTTCCCCATCCTTTAAAGAATAGGTCTTGCTGTTTACATAGGTTCTAGTGCGTGTATCAGCAGATGATGAAATATATTCTGGTATAGGTGTTGCATTCTGCAATCTAGTAAGCTTTGTCACCGCTGCATTGTATATCTGTCTGGTGCGCTCCACCTCTAAGGTTTTATTGTCTATATCCTGTGTTTCCTTTTTAACTGTAAGAACTACATCTCCGGCATTTACATGATCACCCTCAGCCACATTGATTCCAGTGATTTCTGTGCCAGTGGCAATATATACTGACTGTGCCTTATCAGAGGTTACCATTCCATAGCTGGTGATGTTATCTCCCCAATATCCATCCATGGCATTGTCTTGCAATGATACAACCTGTGCAACCTTTTTACTTTGGTTGTATCTATATCCGGTCACCAGTCCACCCACAACTAATGCTGCAACTATCACAATAATTAAAACAGGCTTTAATAACTTTTTCATAGTCCTACCTCCTGCTCTAATCCATCATATAGCTGACCATCTACAATTCTATAGGTTGTTTTAGCATGAGATGCAATTCCCTGATCATGGGTAATCATGATAATCGTGGTGCCCTCATCATTTAGCTTTTTAAACAAATCCATAATGGCTGCTCCGGATTTAGAATCCAAGGCACCTGTAGGCTCATCTGCAAGAAGAACCTTTGGATTGTTGACTATGGCTCTGGCAATTGCCACTCTTTGCTTTTGGCCTCCGGATAATTGATCTGGTCTAAACTTTACTCTATCTGCCAGGCCCACTTTTGTCAGTGCCTCTGTGGCTCTTCTTTCGCGCTCCTTTTTAGGAACTCCTGCATAGCTAAGTGGCAATGCTACATTTTCTAATGCATTTTCTTCATTCATCAAATGAAAGCTTTGGAAAACAAATCCTATAGAATGAAGTCTAAGGTCAGACAGCTGTCTATCCTTTAATCTAAGAACATCCTTGTCCTCGAAATAATAATCCCCTGATGTGGGCTTATCTAAACATCCGATTACATTCATAAGAGTACTTTTTCCTGAGCCGGAAGGCCCCATTATGGCCACATATTCTCCCTCGTTAACAATCAAGCTAACATCGCTTAGAGCTGGCACAGATGTATCGGTACCCTTTTCACCGTATTCCTTATATATATGCTCTAATTTAACTATCATAACTATTCACCCTCATATCCACTTACAGTCTTCATGCCTTCTGTATAATCTTCCATTGGATATGCAATCATAGTATCTGATTCAATACCTGTAACAGCATAAACCATTTGCTCTTCATAATAATCTCCAAGCTCTATAGGCTGCTTTGCAAGCTTTCCCTTGTTATCAACCCAAACAAATGGATTGCCCTCCTCGTCATAGGCAATGTAGTAATCATATAAATATGTGCCATCTGAAAAATCCATTTCTGGGGCATCTGTCATACCAAGCTCTATATATAAATGCTGTCCCATCATAAGACCATCGCTATTATCTAAGGTGATATAAAATGGATATTTTGTAGAGGTAGCATCAGAGGAATCGCCACTACTATACATATCAGAGCTATCATCCTGCTTTGACTCTGTATCAATCTTTGTGATTGTACCAGTCCAGGTCTGAGTCTCGTCCACACGTGAGCGCAGTGTAACAGGCTCATCTACATTGATGGACCAGACATTTTGCTCATTAATTTGACCCTTTACTCTCATTTCCTTTGATGCCAGAATAGTAATAAACATACCATCTGAAGAATATGGATTGTTGTCATCAGCTATTTTTGTAATAATACCATCCACAGTAGAATTAACTACAGAACTAGCAATCTTCTTATTATTTTCCTCGATTTTAGCATTTGCCTTATCGATAGAATTATTAGTGATTGCTATGTCAGAATTTAGCTTATTAATCTCATTATTATATTCTTCGATTTGTTCTTTTTCTTTATCTGTAGTGCCCTTTATTTTAGCCAGCTCCTCCTGTGCTTTTGTAAGCTGTCTATTATAATCATCAAGAGTAAGCTTATAGCCTTCAATATCAAAGCCCAGGTCTACATTGTCGGACTCCAATGTATCTGTTTTATAAGAGAACAAAGGTGTACCAACAGTAACGGTATCTCCCTCAGCCACAAAAACCTCATTTAATTCACGCTCCGAGCTTTTTGTGATACCTGTTGTCTCCTGTCCCTCAACAACTCCCATAAAAACATCAGATGAGTAGCTGCTGCTTGCCCCCATGATGTCAGAAAGTGACATAACGTAGATTTCAGCCGAATCATCACTGCTGCCACCAGCCTTTTTTAGTACGCCAGACTTGACTGTAACCACTACTCCCACCACAAGAATAGCAGCCACAACTATGGCTATCACTTTTTTCTTCATAACATTTTTCCTTTCATTCTCCCAGAATCTGTAATAACTGTTCTAGTATTGATAATACAGTTATATCATTAAAAAAAAGACAATGCAAGTGTATGCATTGTCTTAAAAATCAACGGCAAAATATGGTTTCCCTGGTGGATACAAACTTGTCAGCCAAGCAGACTATCCAAGCCTCTCTGCACCTAGGAATTTTAGTAATTGTCAAAGGCCACATATGAGAAGAAATAACATTTTGAGTCTTCTTTCCAACACCAAAATGCTCCACAGCATTTTTCATTGCTGTACTTGAGTGTGAGAATCCATGCAATCCATTTCCACCATCGGTGCTGTGCCAATCGTATAGATAATAATCATGTAAAAAAGCACCTATGCTTAATACTCTTTCATCTGCACCCAAGTGCAATCTTTTGTTTAGCCAATAGCTTAATACAGTAACACTTTCCACATGATCATAGGTTGTAATCTTTCCATGCTGAATGAAATTTTTCATTCTAAGTGTTCTCTCATCATTTTTAATTGGTGCAAGTATACGTCCTAGTGCAATTTCTTCATCCGGTCTAAGCTTCATAAAAAATACTACCTCTAAAAACCTAAAACTCCACTTCCTCATCAGAAGCTGTTTTAGATATTAGCAAAAAAGTATGACCGCAATGTGTTTTTACAATGATAATTATCTATCTTATTCTGTAAAAACTATGTGTATCCCTTCCGTCATTAAATTGACCCTCTACCAATATTTTTCCATCGGCATTTACCTCGACAACGCCTACCTTTACAGCATACTTTTCTGAATATGTAACATGAAAAACATAAACAGGCTCCTGGAAAAAGTAGTCATACCTTTCCTCGTCTGTTAACGCCTCTTCTATTTCAGAGGATGACTCTCCTACAGGATTATTAAATCTTCCAACATAATCCTGATCCAATCTAATAAATGAAACAGAATACCCTTGATCTTTTGGATAATCTAGAAGTACCTGCTCCAATGCTTCTCCAGAATCATTTACAGCCACCAGTTCATTTTTGGAAATATATGGGTCCACCTTTGGATTTCTAGTAGGTATAGACAACCACATTCCAAGAATCGCCAGCTGAATAATTAAAACAAGCACAAGACATGCCAGGATAAATTTGCTTAAAATAGGCCATACCTTGCTCTTAAATATAGAGGACTTTTCTACCACTTCATCAGATTTAAGAACACTTTTTGCATATGGACTACCACTGATTTTTTCTATGCAATCGTTGCATACTGTCCCTGTCTCATTAGCTATATTTCCGCAGATAATACATTTTCCATCATGCTCCTGGTCGTAGGCAATATCAAAAATTCTAGCTTTGAATCTCTTGCCAAACACTGAGGTGAGAATCTGTCTTTCGTTTTCCATTCGAAGAATATTCTCCACCACATCCTTATTATGAAAATCATATTTTGAAGAAATTTTTACTATATATAAAAGCTCTTGCTTTAGCTTTTCATCTCCCATAGTTCCCCCTTTTAAAAAAGCCTGACAAAAAGTCAGGCAAAGCTATTAAAATCGATTTTCCTTTGTTTTTTCTTCTACCTTTACATCCATTCCCTTAAAGCATAGATATGCTAGAAGCTTTTTATCCTTGTTTTGAATCTTTCCAGCGTATAGTATTCCACGATTGTTTGCTTCTACTCTAACAATCTTGCACTCAATGCTCAGCATAAAATCAGAGCCGTGGGCAACATCACTATATTCAACCGTGATCTTGTCTCCAATAGTAATAGATCTATCACTGGCAATGAATGAAATGCCACTATCACTAATGTCTATAACAGAAGCTCTAAAGCTATTGCCCTCTTCCATAATAACCATTCCATCATTATTTACCATAACCCTGGTATCCTCTCTACGCTCTGAAGAGGCAGCAATAGATCCAAAGGCCTTTGTATCGATTACATAATAATCCACATTTTTAAATTTAACTAAGTTTACAGATACATTTTTCCAAACAACTCTACCCTTAGTTTTAGAATCTATACAATGAAGCGAAAATGACAAGCTCTTTGGTGAACCCTTTGTAAAATCCACCACTTGACCATTATAAATATATGGTTTTACAAGTGCTCCTGTTCCAGCATTTGTGCCAACCACATCTGTCTTTATTTCAAATGAAGAGTCTCCAATTATCACCTCTAAAGTAACTTCTTGTCCCGCTTTTAATTGTTCAATAGTCATAATCCATTTCTCCCCTTAAATTATCTAATAATTATTATAACTATTCTTAAGTTGCCGGTCTAGCTTTTCCATAGTTTGTTTTCAAAAGGGGGCCCTTTGTTTTTGTACTATAATTTACCCCTACGATTGCATCTTTAGGACGCTTCATATCAAACAATTCCTTAGAAAACTGACTGGTGGAATCATAATCAAATGTAAAAATGTATAATTCCTCTTTGGCTCTAGTCATAGCAACATAATATAGTCTGCGCTCTTCCTCGTAGGCTTCGATTTCTTCCTTTGAGGCATAGCGTCCTGGCTTTTTTACGCTTGGTAAAACATTTTCTACCATGTCAAGCATATACACTCTGTCGAATTCCAAACCCTTTGCCGAATGGATAGTGGAAAGGATGACCTTGGCATCATAGTTTTTATTTCCATTTGCCATAATTTCCTGCAAAATATCCATCCTATCAAAAAGCTCATCTAAATTTCTCACCTGATCAGCTAACATTTTAAGAATATCGATTTTGCCTGAATCCATGCTACGGCTTTCCATGAATTTTCCATAGCCCATTTTATTAACTATTCTATCTAAGGCCACAGAAGCATCTTCCTTTTTTAGCATGGCAAAGCTAGAAATCAGACTTTGACATCTCTTTTTGACTCCGACGCTCAAGGAATCCATCTTACTAAGATAATCTAATATACCATCGCTACCACAGTTATATATAGCCCCCTGAGCTGCCACCTTGCTAATGCCAGCATTCATTTTGTAATAAATGCGCATAAAGGCCTCGTCGTCCAAAGGATTGTCCGCAAGACGAGAAAAGTCTCTAATATCATTTATAACAGGATGTGAAAAGAAGGTTGCGTCGTTATTTTTAAGCCTATATTCCACCCCATAGCGCTCTAGCATATCAATAAGTGGAAGGGCGCTCTCATTATTTCTATAAAGCACAGCGATTTTTTCAGGGTATTCAATGGCCTGCTTAGCAACATATTTGTATTGATTTCTGCGAGAATTGGTATCAAGTCTAGACACCTTGCCGCTGATTTCTCTATGTGCCTTTAAGACCTTCTCATATCGATTTGTGTTTTTGGAAATGGTGATGGCTGCAGCCGCCACAATGTCCTTGCCACTGCGATAATTAGTCTCCAGCAAATGAATCTCAGCACCCTTGTAATTCTTTGAAAAATCCATTAGTGCCTTAGGATAGGCTGCTCTAAATCCATAAATACTCTGGTCCTCATCACCTACCATAAAAATATTCTTGCTTTTCTTTGCCAGCAATCCAATAATCTCATGCTGAATTTTTGAGGTATCCTGGGCCTCGTCCACAAGAATATATTTATAGGTATTTTGGAAATATTTCAAAACATCAGGGACACTCTTTAAAATCTTTAGAGCATATACCATTTGATCATCGTAATCTATAAGTGAACGCTCTCGTAAAATATGATTATAGATTGTATATATTTCAAAGAAATTAGAAACGTCTACCTTTTGCTTTTTAATCTGCGCCTCTGTAAGACACATGTTTTTGGCATAGCCTATAGCTGTTTGGATATTAGAAACATCATTATCAGTAGGAAAATCATTATTGACCTTTCGAAAGGCCTCTCTAATAATGGAACCTATTTCTCTATCCGCCACAGCAAAAGGCTTCTTTCCCGTACATATTCCATAATAAGTTAATACCTTTTGAGAAATTCCATTAATGGTTCTAAACTCAAGATCAGATGCGTACTCTGCTCCAAAGAAGCTTTCGAATCTACGCTTCATATCTGCAGTAGCCGCCACTGTATAGGTAACTGTCAGAATAGATTTAGGATCTATATCCATACCATAAACCATATATCCTAGTCTACTAACCAAAACTGTGGTCTTGCCTGAGCCTGGGACTGCCAATATCAGCTGTGGTCCATTCACATGCTTTACAGCCTCATCCTGCTGGGTATCTAATCTTAAATTAAATCTACTTTTAAATTCCTCGTAACTTATCATTAATGCTTTCCAATCTTTTTTGCCGATTCTACTACATGCTTTAAAAGAATGCTTGTAGTGACACCTCCTACACCTCCAGGTACAGGAGTAATATTTTCAACTATTGGCTCAACCTCGTCAAATTTTACATCGCCACATAGCTTTTGTTTTTCTTCGTTCCAGCCTATACCTACGTCAATGACTGTCTGACCGGCTCTGAAATACTCAGCTCCTACAGAGTCCATCTGACCTGATGCCACAATAACAATGTCTGCTTCCTTTGTGATGGAAGCCACATTCCTTGTTCTAGTGTGACAAGTGGTAACTGTGCCATTTTCATGCATAAGCATCATAGAAACAGGTCGACCTATAACAAGAGATCTACCTATAACTACACACCTTTTTCCTTCTATAGGAATATTGTAGTGATGAAGAATTTCCATGGCTGCCTCAGCTGTGCATGGAGCAAAGCCCAAATCTGTGTTGGTAAATACTCCTGCAAGTGACAAATCTGTACAGCCGTCCACATCCTTTGCTGCCGCAAGCATCTGTCTGGCCTTTTCCGAATCAATATGCTTTGGCAATGGCCTAAACATCAGAATTCCGTGAATTGTTATATCTTCATTTAATTTATTGAGTGTATCAAAAAAATCCTTTTCTGATACATCTAATGGAAGGACAACAGTCTTTGCCTGCACTCCAAGAAGCTCACATCTTTTTAGAGCTCCTCTTTCGTAGGACAAATCATCCGGTCTCTCGCCTACCCTAAGAATTGCAAGAGTGGGAACTATCCCCTTATCCTTTAATATATTTACATCATTTATAAGCTTTTCATTAATTGAATCTGTAACCGCTTTTCCTTTTAAAATGTTTGCCATGGTTCCTCCTAAATTCTAGCCACTACACTGTCGTATATTTCATTTGCTAAAGTTATATTCTGATTTAATAATTCATTTACTCTTGAATTTAGCTCTTCTGCATACTGTCTGTCCTTCATTAATTTGGTATTAACAAAGACATTTACAGCTGCCCCCTTAAGCGCACCTTCTAAAAGTGCAGCTCCTGTGGCTGCATCAGAAATCATGATTACAGAACCCTTTTCAGCAAACTCCTTTTGAAGCTTTATTGCCTTTGCTGCCAATTGCATTATTTCAAATGGAACTGTTGCCGCATCCCTTAGACATGTTTCCATTATTTCATCTCTGTTTGGAGCATCCTTTGGAAGTCCGTATGCTTTTGAAAGAGGTTCAAAGGATATAGCATCCTTTTCCACACATTCCAATAGCTCTACTCGCAAATCCTGCGCCTTTAACATAAGCTCCCTTATCTCAGGCTCAACCTTTGCATATTTTTTCTTTCCTACAGTAAATTCACCTACCATATCGCCCAAAGCTATACCTATGCTGGCCACCAGAGCACTGGCTCCACCACCACCTGGCACAGATGTCTTTGATGCTAATGCCTCAGTAAAATTTACCACACTAGATTCAGTTATTTTCATAATTACTCTCCATACTAATTAACAGTTACAAACTTCTATAATTCTAACATAACAGAACCGGGTACACTATGCTAAAAAAAATCCAGAACCAATTCCTCGGAATCAATTCTGGATTCTATTCTTCAATGAAATCAAATATGGTCATCTGATTTGAATCAGCGACTAGATTGTTGTAATGCTCCTGCTCCTCTGGAGTCATCTCTCTGTGAAAAACATAGGTTTCTTGTTTGATGCATCCGTCAAAATCGAAATACATCTGCCTATATCTATTAGTGTCTACTTCTGTCATCAAAATTCAATGCCGTCCTAATTTATTCTCACACACGTAACCTGTAAGTCTTATTCAATTTTATCATACCAGGATAAAATTTCAACGATAACCTCGTCTTTCAAATTCTGAATTTTCATAAAAGAGACGCTTATCTTCATACATATTTTCGTCAGCAATCTTTGATATGTCATTTATCGATAATCCTGGATTTTCTCTGACAGTTGCATAACCTAATGCAACACTAATTCCATTTATATATTTTCCATTCCAATTATACAAATAATTTCTAAAATCTATTATTCTTCGTTCCAAATCGGCTTTTGTGGTAAGCAAACTAATTGAAAACTCATCACCACCCATTCTGCTAATTGTGGCATCTCTACAATTTCCAAAAGCTCTGCGCATACAATCTGCTGTTCCCTTTAAAAGTTCATCACCAGCCTCATGGCCCATATTATCATTGTAAAACTTTAATCTATTCACATCTATTTCAATGATAATAAGATCACCTGGAAGCTCTCGTTTTTCATATTCTTCCATTTTATTGTAGAAGAATCTTCTATTTGTAAGACCTGTTAATTCATCTGTAAAAGCATATATCTTTGCTAATTCAAATTCCTTTTCTTCCTTTACCTTCAGACCAATTCTGCGATATATCAATCCAATCTGAATACTAATATACATAAGCAAATCTAAAATAATAATCAGTGTGTAGTTAGAATTTATATTAATTATATAATGAATCAAACCTATTCCTGCTATCACAATAAAAAGGCCATTTCCTATAGCAATAATGGTTTTTGTAGTAATTTCTTTCTCATTTTTAATTCTAACACCAGAATAATAGCCCACTAAAATCATGACTATAAAATCAAGCGCATGAGCCACATACACAAGGTCTCCCCAATCAATTGTTCCCTGCACACATAAGCTAATGGAAATAAGTACAGTCATTGCCAAAATAAAATCAATGGTATTATCTACTTTACTAACTCTATAAAACATAGCTCGCGATAATTCCAAAAACATTAGTGGCATTAGTAAAAATGAAACAACCGTCAGTACAGAAAAGCCCACTATATGACCAAACGCAATAAAAGGTATCCTTGTTTCATTTATAATCCATTGGGCGGAAATAATAGAAAAGATTCCAGCATAAAATAAAGCCTCAAAGCTTAGCTTTCGAAGAACTGTTGTATGCTTTAGAATAAAATAACTAGATATGCATAGCTCTATAATTCCTGATACTGAAAGAAAAATAAACAGAATTAAAGAAGGAATATTTGCTTTAAGAGAAGCAACTGCATAGGCAGACCTTGTTGTGATAAGGGCATCCGTAATCTCTGCCCCATACAAGGATTTTTGCATTTTTATTTTTATATTTATTGTTTTGCCAGTATACTCTCGCTGTAATGGAATCCAAATTTCTTTGTTACCTATTAATGTTTCATTACCAAAGAGAGTATTCACTCTGTCTTCTCCAATAATTTTGCCATCAATCTCGGCTTCAAAATCCTCATAGTATGCCCTAATAATTAGCAATTGATCTCCAAAGACTAAAGGCAGCTCATTAGATATGGTAAAAACCTCATCATCCCCATATGGAAAAGTGATTATTCTATCATCAATCTTCCATCCTTTATTATAAATAATTGTATTTTCACAATAATCACTACCCATTTCATTGGAATAGCTAAAGCCTAATCCAATGAAAATAAAGATAGTAAAAGCATAAGCGAAGGCCACTACCCTTCTAAACAATCCCCAATCCATAACTCCTACTCCTATAGAAGTGTCTACTCTTGAATATTAAGTCCAAACTCGCTAGGTAAAAATCTAGGACATACATTGTCTGATGTACAAATAACAGAAGCTGCAAGTGTAGAACCAATTTCACAAGACTCTGCTAATGTCTTTCCATAGGTAAGACCAATTGTCACGCCTGCGAAGAATGAATCACCAGCACCTGTAGTATCCTTTACGTCTACCTTTCTAGCTGGAACAAATCCGTGATTTCCATTGATGTCAGCATAGACAGCACCCTGGCCACCTAATGTAACGATCATCTTTTGAATCTGAGCACCCTGGATTTTCTTTGTAAGAATGTCTTCCATTTCCTCAGGTGTTCTATTTGAATAATCATCCATAAATAAAATGCCTGCTTCCTGCTGGTTACATACAAAGCACTCTACATTCTTAAGGAAATCTCTTCTTTCAACTGCGATACTCATATTAGAAACTGCTGCATAAACCTTTAGGTTATACTTCTCAGCATATTTAAACACTCTTTTGATAGTATCCTTTTCCATATCAATTTCTAAGGCAATACTATCAGCATTTTCAAAAATCTCATCGCCCTGCTCATCTAAAATATCATTAATAACAGAAAGATCTGGTCTCTTTGAAATAGAAGCAACAACATCGCCATGATTATCAAATACAGCAAGCCATTTTCCCATTCCATCAGGTGTTCTACGAACAAAGCTTGTATCCACCTTGTGATTGTTAAGCTTTTCTAATACACCTGTACCGATACCGCTTTCGTCTACTAAGCTGACAAATGTTGGTCTAAGCTCTACATTTGCAATATCCTCTACTACGTTTCTACTAACACCACCGTGTACTTCCTCAACAGTACCTACATTTCTACCTGCTGGAATGTAGCTGTTTGTAGAATGACCTTTAATATCAATAAAAACTGCGCCTAAAACAACAATACCCATTTATAAAATACTCCTTATGATTTAAACTTATATATCTCCCAACAAAATGGGATAACTTTCAAAATATAACTGAAAATAAATATTTATGCAATAGCTTAGACTATTTAATATATGATTTTCAACCAATAATCACATCTTAAGTAATGGTTGCATAATACCAAAAAATTGTGTAAAAATTATAGTCATAAAGCAAGGAGGAATCATGATTAAAGTAGATTTGATTACAGGTTTTTTGGGAAGCGGTAAAACCACTTTTCTAAAAAAATATGCCAGATATTTTATGGATCAGGGTCAGCGTGTAGGCATACTAGAAAATGACTACGGCGCTATAAATGTAGATATGCTTCTACTTAATGAATTGCGTGGTGAAAACTGCGAGCTTGAAATGGTTGCTGGTGGATGCGATGCTGATTGTCACAGACGCAGATTTAAAACAAAGCTCATTTCCATGGGGATGAGTGGGTATGACAGAGTAATCATAGAGCCATCAGGAATTTTTGATGTGGATGAATTTTTTGATTCACTTAGAGATGATCCTCTTGATAGATGGTACGAAATAGGAAATGTTATAGCAATTGTTGATGCCAGATTAGATGAAAATCTTTCCAGTGATTCAGATTTCTACCTAGCCTCACAGATTGCCAATGCAGGTATCATAGTTTTGAGTCGTTCACAGCTTACAGACCAGGCCCATATAGATGCCACAAAGGCTCATTTAAAAAGAGCTGCTGAGGCTGCACAGCTAAAAAAGGATATGGATTCCATTATTCTCGACAAGGATTGGAACGATTTTACAAAGGAAGATTTCGATAAAATGTCCTCATCAGGATATTCACTTAGCTCCTATGTTAAAAAGATGGGAACTGATGATAGTGAATACAAGACCGTGTACTTTTTAGAGCTTCCAATGAATAAAGAAACCATAGGCGCTAAAATAAAGGAGCTTATGGCCAATGAAAAATACGGAAAGGTTCTTAGAGTAAAGGGCTTTTTCAATCAAGACGACACCTGGTATCAGGTCAATGCCACTAGAGCCGAGCTAGACATTGATACTCTTCCTGTGGGACAGCAGGTATTTATCGTCATCGGTGAAAATCTCAACGAACCAGAAATCAAAAAATTTATGGCCTCCGAGTAATCTCGGAAGCCATTTTTTATGCCTCTGTAATAACTCCTGCCACTGCAGTAGCTGCTGCTGTAGCTGGACTAGCCAGATATATCTGTACCTTGCTGGTACCCATTCTACCTAAGAAATTTCTATTGTTTGTGGCCACTACCACCTCATCATCAGACAATATTCCACCGCCTCGTCCACAGCACAAGCCACAACCTGGCGTGGTAATAATGGCTCCAGCATCAGATAGTATTTCTAGTGTGCCATCTGCAAGGGCCTCTCTATATATCTTTCTACTGGCAGGTGTCACAATAAGCTTTACAAAAGGTGCCACCTTTTTGCCCTTTAAAATAGTAGCAGCTGTTCTTAAATCCTCTAATCTACCATTTGTACAAGAGCCTAAAAATACCTGGTCTACTTTAATTCCAGCCAACTCTGACACAGGATGAATATTATCAACCAGCGATGGACATGCCATTACAGGGACCATATCCTCAGCCCTCAGTCTGATGATTCGACTATACGAAGCATCGTTATCTGGCACCAATTCCTTTACCTCATCTGAATAATCAATCTTACAATAATCGCAGGTTTTATCATCAGGTACAAAGAGTCCGCATTTTGCACCAGCCTCCACAGCCATATTCGACATGGTCATTCTGCTGGCCACACTCATAGCCTCCACTGTGCTACCTGTAAACTCGATTGATTGATATGTGGCTCCTGATGCAGTCAAATCGCCAATTATTTTTAAAATAATGTCCTTTGAGGTAACATTACCAGGAAGTGTACCATCGATTTCTATTTTAATGGTTTCTGGAACCTTTACCCAAAGCTGGCCTGTACCAAGAATACCTGCCATCTCCGTATATCCGATACCTGTAGAAAAAGCGCCTACACATCCATAGGTAACAGTATGACTGTCTGTTCCAAAGGCAATATGTCCTGGCTTTACGTAGCCTGCCTCTGTCATAAGCTGATGACAGATTCCATCTGTTCTATGAACATTTTTAATGTCATATTTTCTAGCAAATTCATCTCCCACTCTAAAATGACGTGAATCATCTACCTGTGTGGCTGGCAAAAAGTGATCGTAAATCAGCACAACCTTGTCAGGGTCCCACACCTTGTCAAAGCCCATTTCCTCAAATTTTTGAACTGCAAAGGGAACCATAATATCATCGATCATGCAATAGTCCACATTTACTGTTACAATATCTCCTGCCTTTACAGGATGCCCAACGTTTTTACTAATTATTTTTTCTATTAAAGTCTGTCCCATATTAAACTCCAACCATATTAATCTAAACCATTTTTCTTTCTCATTGCCTGAACCAGGCCGCCAGCATTTAAGATGTCCATTAAATTATCTGGTAGTGAGGCAATCTCATAGGTTTTTCCATTTACCTCGATGGATTTGCCAGGTGTGACTGTAGCCACATCTCCTTCCTTTACCTCATCGTATAGATCCTGATTTTCGATTAATAGCAGACCATTATTTATAGCATTTCTAAAGAAAATTCTAGCATAGGATTTAGCCACAACACAGGATACTCCAAGGGCCTTTACCACCTCTGGTGCCTGCTCTCTAGAGGAGCCACATCCAAAGTTTTTACCGGCAACTATCATATCTCCTGGCTTTATCTTTTCTGCCAATTCAGGGCGAAGTGGCGAAAAGGCATACGGCTTCATATCCTGAACAGTTTTCATTGCTAAATATTCTGTTGGTAGAATAATATCTGTATCTATATCATCTCCAAGAACCCAAATCTTGGCTGTAAAGCTATCGCTCATATCCCCCTCCTAAATAACCTTATCTGCTGTAGTGATTTTTCCTGTAATAGCAGAGGCTGTAACTGTTGCAGCACTAGCTAAATATACAAAGGAATCCTTGTGACCTGCACGGCCCTTGAAATTTCTGGTTCCTGTGGAAATAAGAGTCTCACCCTCTCCTATAACGCCCTGGCAGGCACCCCAGCATACAGAACAGTTAGGATTCATAACCATGGCACCAGCCTCCATAAAGGTATCTAGAATACCTTCCTTAAGTGCCTGGTTGTACACAGCTCTAGAAGCAGGTACCACCAAAAATCTAACACCATCAGCCACATGCTTTCCCTTTATAACAGAAGCGCCTACTCGCAAATCCTCTATTCGACCATTGTTGCATGATCCTAAAAAGGCCTCGTCGATTTTCACATCCTGACACTCGCTGGCATCCACAATATTATCCACAAAATGAGGCTTTGCAACGATTGGATTTATCTCTGACAAATCAATATCATACACCTGAGAAAAAACCGCATCCTCATCTGATTTGAATATATGCTTTGGCTCTCGTCCATGCTCCTTTAAATACGCCATGGCCACATCGTCCACTTCCATAAGAGCTGTTTTGGCACCTGCCTCTACACACAGATTGCAGATAGAAATTCTATCTGCCATAGAAAGACCTGCCATGCCCTCTCCTACAAATTCCATTGCCTTATAGTTGGCTCCATTTGCAGAGATTCTTCCTATAATAGTAAGAATCAAATCTCTGGCATAAACACCCTCTCTAAGCTTTCCCTTGAGATTAAAGCGAATGGTCTCAGGAACTAAAAGCCATGACGTACCTGTAACCATAGCATATAAATAATCTGTACAGCCAACACCTGTTCCAAAGGCACCTAATGCACCGTATGCGCAGGTATGGGAATCTGCACCAAATATTAATTCACCTGGTCTCACATGATTTTCCATCATTATCTGATGGCAAACACCCTCTCCCTCATAAAACTTGATTCCGTGCTCTTTGGCAAAGTTTCTCATTTTCTTGTGAGAAGCTGCAGTCTTTGGACTGTCTGCTGGAATGTTGTGATCAATAATCCATACCAGCTTACTCACATCCTCAATATGAGGATTTTTCAGATTGTTATACATATCAATAGTCAAATGAGTAGTTCCGTCATTACTCATAAGCCTATCCAAGGTAACAGTTTCAATATCGCCAGCTCTAGTTGATTCCACCCCTGCTGCAGCTGCGATTATTTTTTCAGCCATTGTCATTCCCATTATATCTACTCCTTTTGTCTAGTTATTAAGCGATGCAATCAAACCACCCTGATCTAAAATCTCCTGCATTTTAGCTGGTAGCTTTGTGCACTGAAATGTCTTTTCACCTACTGTAATTATTCCCTGCTTTAGATCTAATTCCATCTCATCGCCCTCAGAAACAGAGTCATATAATTCCTTGCTGACGATAACCGGCATTCCTATATTAATAGAATTGCGATAAAAAATACGTGCAAAGGATTTTGCTATTACTGCCTTTACTCCCAAAGCCTTAAGCACACTAGGTGCCTGCTCTCTCGAGGAACCACAGCCAAAATTTTCGTCCGCCACCACAAAATCTCCCGGCTTTACTAGTGAAGCAAAGTCTGAATTTAGAGACTCAAAGGTGTGCGCTTTCATTTCATCTATTGTTGGAAATAGTAGGTACTGAGAGGCGATAATCTGATCAGTATCTACGTCTTTGTTAAACTTAAATATCTTACCCATAGTTCCTCCTCAATTTTGATTTATAATATATTAACACTCTTTAGCAGTTTAAAGAAGTGAATTTGCTGTTTTATTTTGAAAACTTTCTTTACATATTAGAAACTGTATTATAAAATCTTCTTTTAATAATGATATATCAAAGGAGTAGTTTTATGAGCATCATAACTATTGGTCGTATTTTTTCACTGTTAGCATGTATTTTGATGGTAATCATCGGCTGGCTTAAAACCAAAAAAGCCATTCTTTGGACCCAAAACCTACAGCTTATTTTGTTTTCTATATCCTATGCCTGCTTAGGCGGAATCGCTGCTGTTGTTTCCAATTTAGTTAGCTTACTTAGAAATCTCATTTGCTTAAAATGGAATCTCAACAATTATTTAAAGGTATTTTTCATCGCTTTCCAGGCTGTATTTACATTTATAACTACAAACAATACACCTATTGATTGGCTCCCATTTGCCGCAGCTACCATGATTACACTTTCACTTAGCTCAAAAAATGATTTAATCATTAAACTAGGTTGTATAGGCAGTACCATTTGCTTTGGATTATATGATTTCAACCTTGCAAACTGGCCTGTATTGTTCTTTGATATCTTTTCATTTATCACCAGTATCATTGGTGTATTTAGAATTTTAAAGGCACAGAAAGAATCAGCTCCGATATAAATCGGAGCTTTTTTCGTATTAATTTACTACTTTTTATTAAAAATTTTCATGAATTCTCTTGCGTCTCGGGAGGGAATATGGGACAATAGTTTCGTTGAAAAATACGTAAAGAAGGGAAAAAATTATGTTTTGTAAAAAATGCGGAAACCAATTAATCGATGGTACACGATTTTGCACAAACTGTGGCGCACCAATCGAAGCACCATCTAACGTAGTTGAGCAACCTGCTACAGGAAATCCAATGGCTGAGGATATTCCAACACCTGCTCCTACACAAAACCAGACAAGCTTTGCCCCAAATCAAAATCAGATGTACAATCAGACTCCACAAAAGCCTAAGAAAAAAATTTTACCTATCATTATTACTATACTTATAATTCTTTTATTGGCTGTTGGCGGATTCACTGTGTACAAACTTTTCTTTAGTGCAAAGACAGTGAATTTAGACGATTATCTCACATTCACTTATGAGGGCTATGATACTGTTGGAACTCTTACCATGACCATTGATGACGAGGCCTGGGAAACTATTTACAATGATTCAAAGATGAGCTCATCTTCTTCAAAATCTAGCGAAGTAGAATATGCAAAGCGCAAGCTCGACGGTCATGTACAGTACGAAATCGACAAGACAGAAGCTCTTACAAACGATGAGGAGCTTAATCTTACCTGGACAATTGACACCGATTACATCAAGGATGAATACGGCATTATCGTAAAAGCCTCTGATCAGAAATTAAAGGTTGAAGGACTTACAGAGGTTGAATCATTCTCTCCTTTCGATGATATAAAGGTAGTATTTAATGGTCTTCCTGGCAAAGGTACCTGTGATATTGAAATTGTCAACGAAAGAGACATTTACAAAAAATGTGATTTCACTGCATCTCAGAATTCAAGCCTAGACGAGGGCGATTCTATAACTGTTACCTTTGACTACAATGGATACAGCTACGATGCTCCAGATTTCACCACCTACTGTGCTGAAAACTTTGGCATGATTCCTACTGAGACAGAAAAGACTTATCCAGTTGAAGGCCTTGGTCACTATGCATCTACTTGCGTAGAAATCAATTCTGACAGCTTAGAGGAAATGAAAAAGGATGCCGAGGCTGATCTCAAATTACAGGAACAGTATTGGGCACCTAGCACATCCTCTGTAAGCAGAGATTATAAGGGCATGTATGTGCAGACCTTTGGCGAAAGAGCTGAGGGCAATCTTGTTTATCTATTCTATGATGTTACTGTTAAAATCGTAGACTTAGATGGCAACTCAGAAGAAATCACCTGCACCAATCATGTAGTATTTGAGGATGTGGTTGTAAACCCAGATGGCGTTGCTGTTTATGATGACGATTCCCATGTATTCTGTCAGGATTACTTTGAATACTCATCTGACATCCTAACTAGTGGCCCATACGAAATATTCGGTTATGAGTCAATCGATGATTTTGATGCAAAATATGTTACACCATACGCTTATATCACTACAGACAAGAATATGACTGGTGGTGGCAGCACATTATAATAAAAACAAGACCTGGCTTGCATTGCAAACCAGGTCTTATTTTGTCAAAATCTAAAATCTAAGCATAAGCTCTTTTTCAACTACTTCACCGTTTCTGAAATACAAACGAGGTACTCTCTTGCTAACAGCACAGGTAAGCTCATAAGGTATTGTCTCAGCAATAGCTGAAAGCTCGTCAATGGAATTGTTTTCACCAAAGATTTCTACTTCACTGCCCACATCTACAGAAGGCATATCTGTAATATCAATCATGCACATATCCATGCAAATCTTGCCTCTAAGCTTTGCTGGGCCACCTTTAGTCATAAGGCTGCATTTGTTTGAAAGGCTTCTAAAGAATCCATCTGCATATCCATAAGGTAAAACACCGATGCGTGTAGTCTTGTCTGTGACAAAAATACCGCCATAGCTAATGGCTGTTCCCTCAGGATAAATCTTGATAGTGCTGACTGTGGTCTTTAAGGTCATAGCAGGTCTAAGACCCATTTCCTTTGCATACTCACCATATCCATAAAGTAATAAACCTGGACGAACCATATCTAAATATGTCTCTGGGAATCTAGCAACAGCTCCTGTATTTGCACAGTGATGGATGGCAAATTTATGTCCCATCTTCTCCTCCACTGCTGCAATTACTCTCTTAAAAAGGTCAAACTGATGTTTAGTATATTTGAGGCACTCATCACCTGGCTCATCTGAAACTGCAAAATGAGTAAAGATACCCTCAGCATTTAATCCAGGAAGTGCACATGCCTCAGAAATGCCTTCAACACCTGTATCAAAATTTTTGTTATCGCATAGATATCCAAGTCTTGACATACCTGTATCAACTTTAATATGTACCTTTAATACTCCGCCGCACTTAATAGCCTCTGCATTGTATTCATCAGCCTTTGCCTTGCAGGTAATAGCCTGAGTAATATCATATTCAATAAGTCTGCCAACCTGCTCCTTTGGAGTATGTCCTAATATAAGAATAGGCATAGTAATTCCATTTACACGAAGCTCCAAAGCCTCATCCGCACTACTAACTGCCAAATAATCAGCTCCAAGCTCCTGTAAAAGCTTGCTCACCTGGATACTTCCGTGGCCATAGGCATCAGCCTTTACCACACCTAAAAACTTTGTATTTTCACCAATTTTTTCTTTTATTGTTTTATAGTTATGAGCAATGGCATCTAGATTTACCTCAGCCCATGTACGTCTTAATGTTGATTCCATTATTGTATCTCCTAAAAATTGTTCTTTTCTATTATAATCCAATATAAAAAAAATAAAAGAAGCAGAATGGCAAGTTGCACCGATTCTGCTTCTAAAATTAATCTATATTTCTGTTAAAACAAATTACAAGAATATCTTTGCTAGAAGGACTCTTTACAAAATAATCATGAATCTCAACAGTTCTATGAACTCCGTCATTTCCCACCTGACGGGTCATCATTGAAACGCATTTTTCACCATTTTCATATGCCTTTAGCAGACTTTGTCTTGAAAAATTTTTAAGGAATTCTTCTTTGTACCCATCCTCCATTGTCTGGCTGCCGTGCTCTAATAATTCATCAAATATACCTGCTGCCGAGCAGCTAGTTTCCGTAAAATTATCATAGGTCATCATATAATAGCTATTCTTTGACAGATTAGCAAAAATAATGAGCGGAAAGCACTGATAAATAGCATCTATTAAAAGAAATACTGCACTGGTAGGTGACTGTAGCTTTAAAATGTCCTCATCAAAAACATAATCATTCTTCTCTACCTGACATAGTGTCATAAAAGTATCCTTGTCCATAGGCTTTGCAAAAAGATAGCCTTGTACCTTTCTACAGCTGCAGGTCTGAACAAATTTTAATTGTTCGTTTGTCTCTATGCCCTCAGCAATAGTCTCTATTTTCATTCTGTTTGCAAAATAGAAAACGCTTTCTAATGCTATGCGATGCTTGTCATCCTGGCAGTTATCCTTTAGTAAGGACTTGTCAATTTTTAAAGAATCAATAGGCATCTCTGACACAAACTGAAGAGATGACAATCCACTACCAAAATCATCTATGGCAATCTTAATTCCAGCGTCTCTTAAGGAAGTGGCCCATCGTATGATATTATCCTGTTCAATAGCCATGGCTGACTCAGTGATCTCTACCACAAATAAATCCTTGCTGATGCCATAGTCATTTAAAAGCTTTATTAAACGGTTTGTAAAATCCTTTTCTTTTACGTGCCATCTGGAAAAATTAACAGCTATAGGAATTGCATAATCCCCCATTTCCTTTAGGGTCTTGCATACTTCCTCTGCTATAAACCAATCAAGCTTGTTAATGTCCTGAGTCTTTTCCAGCTCTGGAATAAAATTATCGGGAGAAACTATAGTCCCGTCCTTTTTAATCCATCTAGCCAATGCCTCTGCACTTAAGCGCTTTCCTGTGGTAGCATCATATTGTGGCTGATAAAATGCCTGAATCTCATGGTTATCCATAGCCATGACGTAATCAGAAAAAACAAAATCTTTCATTTAAACATCCTTGTAAAATCTAAAAAACCTTATTGAATAATCCCCAATTGTCAAAAAACAAAAGCATTATACAACCTTTTATTTTACATTGAAACATTAAAATTGTATTTTTTTGAGTATAAAGTTAAATATATTATTAAATATAACGCTTTATTCAGTAAATAAGGCTGTAGAATAGTATCTGTCTCCCGAATCTGGTAATAAAGCCACAATAGTCTTACCTTTGTTCTCTGGCATTTTAGCCAATTCAATAGCTGCACATAGTGCTGCTCCAGATGAAATTCCAACAGAAATACCTTCTTTCTTTGCAAGAAGCTTTGCTGTGGCAAAGGCATCATCTCCATTGGCCTCATAAACCTCATCATAAATCTCTGTATTTAATAATGAAGGAATAAAGTTTGCTCCAATTCCCTGGATTGTGTGAGCACCTGCCTTTCCACCTGCAAGAAGAGGTGAATCCTTTGGCTCAAGTGCAACAATCTTAATGTCCTTATTTTTAGATTTTAGATATTCGCCTACACCAGTGATTGTGCCGCCTGATCCAACACCTGCGACAAAAATATCCACCTGGCCATCAGTGTCCTCCCAGATTTCTGGACCTGTAGTCTCAACATGAGCCCTGGCGTTGGCAGGATTATCAAACTGACCTGCGATAATGCTTCCAGGAATCTCCTTAGCCAGCTCTTCAGCCTTGTCGATGGCTCCCTGCATTCCCTTTGCTCCTTCTGTAAGAACAATTTCGGCACCATAAGCCTTTAAAATGTTTCTACGCTCCACTGACATAGTCTCTGGCATAGTCAAAATAGCTCTGTAGCCCTTTGCTGCAGCTATTGATGCAAGACCAATACCTGTATTTCCAGAGGTAGGCTCAATAATTGTTCCTCCTGGCTGTAATCTGCCCTGCTCCTCAGCATCCTTTATCATAAATAAAGCTGCTCTATCCTTTACCGAGCCTGCTGGATTTAGATACTCTAGCTTTACTAAAACTCTAGCTTCTAATCCCATTTCCTTTTCGATATTAGAAACCTCAACTAAAGGTGTATTACCAATTAATTCACTTGCACTCTTATAAATATGTCCCATGATATACCTCCATACTTTTTCTTTATTTAGTATAAGACTATTTTTTCTCAGCTGCCATTATTGATTCGAAGAATTATCTTCATATATTACTGACTTATCTATCTGCTCCAATGCAGCATCTATTTCCTCTAAAAACTTCTTTCCAATCTGGCTCATAACAGTATTCTTTTTGGTCACATATCCAATCTCCATAACACTGTTTGGATTTTCAGCATCCTCTCTAAAAGGAACTACTATATATCCATCTCCATTTAAATCACCCCAAACAATTCCAGAGCAAAGGGTATAGCCATTTAACGCTCTAACCATATTTAACATTGTAGAACGATCTGTTACTCTCATTTTCTTAGGATAAAAATTCTCGCTAAGGATTTCCTCAGCCAAATATTCTCCATTATCCCTTTGTTCAAAGAACATACATGGGTAATCCTGCAAATCCTCAATGCCGATGGATTCCATATGTGCCAACGGATGCTCATGCCATAGATAAACAAAGGCCCTACATTTAATCAATGGATGAAAAACTAATCCATGCTCTGTGAACAAACGATTCAAGCCCTTTTTGTTGAGCTCATTAATATAAAGAATTCCTATCTCGCTTTTTAGGGTACTAACATCCTTGATGATATCCATGGTGGTAGTCTCTCGAATAGCAAAATCGAAATCGTTCATATCATACTGTCTAGCTGTATCTACAAATGCTCTGACAGCAAAGGTGTAATGCTGTGTGGAAACACCAAACTTTCTTTTATAATGTCCCTCACCGCTATACTTTTGCATTACAGTATCGTATTGACGATAAAAGCCTCGAATATCATTTAGGAATTCCTCACCCTCCGGTGTCACAATAACACCCTTGTTGGTACGCATAAAAATGCTAATTCCTATTTCATTTTCCAATTCCTGAATAGCACTTGTCAGAGTAGGCTGCACGATATAAAGCTTTTCTGCTGCCTTATTCATGGAGCCACATTCCTCTATTGTCAATGCATAAATAACCTGTTGAATAGTCATGCTCTCTCCCTCGCATATACTGCATTTAACACACTAACTTACTAGGTTATATCATAATTTTAACCTTACATATTTGTCAATTCATTATCCCAAAAATTGATATAGCTATTTACCTATGATATAGTAGGGTTATTAGATGTAATGAAAGGAAATTGCGTATGTTTAGTACAAAAGGACGATATGCTTTACGCGTCATGATTGATTTAGCTCAGCAAAATCCTGATGAATATGTTCCACTTAAGGATATTGCCGAAAGACAGGATATTTCCAAAAAATATTTGGAGATTATCGTAAAGGATCTAGTCCGTGGCAAATTGATTGCCGGTGTCAGTGGAAAGGGCGGCGGCTATAAGCTTACAAAATCACCTGAGGAATATTCTGTTGGGCAAATCATTGAGCTTTTAGAAGGCAGCATTGCACCTGTAGCCTGTCTTGCAAAAGACGCAAAAAAATGCCCACGAGAGGAAGTATGCAAGACACTTCCAATGTGGACAGAATTTTATGAGCTAGAGAAAGATTTCTTTTTCAATAAAAAGCTTTCTGATTTGGTTAACTCTTAATTATTTTCTTTTAAAATCATTCCAACAACAAAGAATAGTAAGACGAATGGATATATCAAAAATGGAATCAATGAAAAGCTGGCTATCTTTGCTATATTTGAAGCAACTAGAAGCTGGGCACCATAAGGTATGATTCCTTGCATAATACAAGAGCAGGTATCTAATAGTGATGCTGTTTTCTTTGGTTCTACGTTGTATTCTTCGCTTATCTGTTTTGCAATTGGTGCTGCTATAACAATGGCTACTGTATTGTTTGCAGTGGCCACATCCATAAACATTGTAAGGAATGCGATACCAAGCATTCCTCCTTTTTTATTTCCGGCCTTTTCTCTAATCAGAGAAAGAATCGCCTCAAATCCACCATACTCTCTAATTAAAGATGCAACTGATGCCACTAATATGGTAACAATCATAGTCTCAAACATGCTGGCTATACCCTCTCCCATGGAAGATAGACCAGATACATAGGTAAGAGAGCCTGTAAACATTCCCACTCCGATAAACATAAGACATCCAAGAAGAAGTACAATAAATACATTTACGCTAAGCACCGACAAAAGCAAAACTATAAAATATGGTAGCGCCTGGAAAATATTAAAATCAAAGGTTCCAATATCAGCCCCACCGCTTTGTATCGCATATACGATAAGAATTATCATGGTAATAATTGCAGATGGAAGTGCAATCTTTAGATTGGCGTCAAACTTGTCTCTCATGCTAATGCCCTGAGTCTTTGTAGCTGCAATTGTAGTATCCGAAATGAAGGATAGATTGTCGCCAAACATGGCACCACCAACAACCACACCTACACAAAATGGAAGACTAAGGCCACCATTTTCTGAAACCGCACAGGCAATAGGTGCAAGAACTGTAATGGTACCCACACTAGTACCCATGGCCATGGAAATAAGACAGGCAATTATAAATAGGCCTGGCATGGCAAATCTACTAGGAAGTACGCTTAAAAGCATATTAGCTGTGCTGGATGCTCCTCCGGCCTCTCCGGCAACACCACTAAAGGCACCTGCTAATATAAAAATAAATAGCATGGTGACAATGTTGTCATCACCAATACCCTCAGCACAAATATGTATCTTTTCCTCGAAGGTTTTTCCTTTGTTTTGTATGAACGCAAATATCAGTGCTATTGTAAATGACAATACAACTGATACTACATAAAATCCCATCTGGCCCTCTATAGGTGCAATATATTGAAAATATATTCCGTTGCCTAAATATAAAATCAAAAATAGTGCTATTGGTAAAAGGGCTTTGGGATTAGCCTTTGGATGATCACTATTGTTTATCATAATTAAATCCCCTTTTAATTCAGTCTTTTTCTATTCTACTGATTTTAAAAGGGGATTGCAAATTTACTTATTATTCTTATAATAATCATCCACTGCAGACTTGATTGCTTCCTCAGCAAGAACTGAGCAGTGAAGCTTGTGTGCAGGCAATCCATCTAAGGCTTCTGTTACTGCCTTGTTTGTGAGCTGTAATGCCTCTGTAATTGGCTTGCCCATAATGAGCTCAGTGGCCATTGAGCTAGAGGCAATTGCACTGCCACAGCCGAAGGTTTCAAACTTTACGTCCTCAATGACCTCATTGTCATCAACCTTCAAATATATTTTCATAATATCTCCGCAGACTGGATTTCCTACTTCTCCTACTCCATCTGCATCCTCGATTACTCCAACATTTCTTGGATTTCTAAAATGGTCCATTACCTTTTCACTATATAATGCCATAATTTACCTCCTACGCTACTGTATGCTCTTCAAAAATATGTGGTCTTTTACCTGTAATGAGGTCTCCCCAGAATGGTGAAAAGCCTCTCAAGTACTCCACCACATCAGCCACTGCTGAAATAATATAATCAACTTCCTCTTCGGTGATATCCTCGGCAAGTGATAATCTAAGTGAACCATGGGCCACCTCATGTGGACGACCAATTGCCAGCAATACATGGCTAGGATCTAGTGAACCAGAGGTACATGCTGATCCAGAGGAAACAGCGATTCCCTTGTCATCTAGTAACAGAAGCAGTGACTCACCTTCTATTCCCTCAAAGCAAAAGCTTACATTAGAGGTAATTCTCTTTTCTCTATCACCATTTAGCTGAGAGTATGGAATATTTGAAAGTCCCTCGATTAATTTATCCTGAAGACCTTTTAGTCTTTCATTGACACAATCTATATTTTTTACTGCATCCTCCAAGGCTACAGTCATTCCCACGATGCCAGCAAGATTTTCTGTACCCGCGCGCTTTCCTCTCTCCTGAGCACCACCATTTATAACATTGGTAAGAGCAATTCCCTTTTTAGCATATAAAACTCCCACTCCCTTTGGACCGTGGAACTTATGAGCAGAAATAGAAAGCATATCAATATTTTGCTCTTTCACATTTATATGAATATGGCTTACAGCCTGGACTGCATCAGTGTGGAAAATTACATTCTTCTCCTTACAGATTTCGCCAATTTCCTTTATAGGCTGAATTGTGCCAATCTCGTTGTTTACATACATTACTGTTACAAGAGCTGTATCCTCGCGAATGGCATCTCTAATCTCCTGAGGGTCAACCACACCATTTTCATGAACATCCACAAGAGTGACCTCAAAGCCCTCCTTCTTTAGTGCATCTAAGGTATGTAATACTGCGTGGTGCTCGAATGCTGTAGAGACAATATGCTTCTTGCCATTTCTTTCTCCTATGCGAGCTGCAGAAATAATAGCCTGATTGTCAGCCTCACTTCCTCCTGATGTAAAATATATTTCCTTTGGGCTGGCACCGAGAATCTGTGCGATTTTCTCTCTAGATTCCTCTAATACCTCCTTTGCCTTTTGTCCTACTGAGTAAAGACTGGATGGATTTCCATATACATCTGTAAAATATGGCAGCATAGCTTCTACAACCTTCTTGCTTGTAGGAGTAGTTGCTGCATTATCTGCATAAATAAACATAACAATTGCCTTCCTTAATAATATTTTTCATACCAAGTTATTACCTACTAACTTAGTATGTAATTGACCTTATCACCTTTTACCTACTAATTCAATAGGTTTTAAATGACTAACCGTCTTATCGAAATTTTTTCTCAATAATAGCTATAATTGGCATAAAAAAAGAGGCCTACAAATATGTAAGCCCCGGAGGAGTTATTATTCTTTATTCAAATGCTACGACTGCACCATCATATGTGTTTGTGATATATTCCTTTACCTCATCAGACTTTAATGCTTCAACTAAGGCCTTGATTTCAGGATTGTTTTCATTTCCATTTTTAACTGCAATAACATTTACGTATGTCTGTGCAGCCTCTGAATCTGCTGCCTCAAAAGCAATTGAATCCTTTGCCACTGAAAATCCTGCCTCAAGTGCATAGTTACCATTTAATACTACAAAGGCTACCTCGTCCTTTACTCTGGCAATCTGTGCTGCCTCAAGCTCCTGGAATGATAGTGAGTATGGATTTTCCTCAATGTCGTTGATTGTAGCTGTAAGACCAGCACCCTCCTTCAAGGTTAAAAGTCCATTGTCCTGCAATAAAAGTAGAGCTCTTGCCTCGTTTGTTGTATCGTTTGGAATTGCAATAACATCACCCTCTGCCACCTGGTCTAAAGTAGACTTTGTTCCAGGATAAATACCAAATGGCTCATAGTGAATTCCACCTGCATCTACAAGATCTGTACCCTGCTCCTCATTGAAGCTTTCAAGATATGGAATATGCTGGAAATAGTTAGCATCAAATTCTCCTGAATCTACAACAAGATTTGGCTGTACATAATCATCAAATACTGTTACCTCAAGTGTATAGCCCTGCTCCTCTAAGATAGGGGCTGCCTGCTCTAAAATTTCTGCATGTGGTGTAGCAGAAGCCGCCACCTTTATTGTTGTATTTGTTGAAGCTGAAGCAGCTGCTGTGCCCTCAGCCTTTGATGATGCTCCGCAGCCTACCAATGCTGATGCTGCAACTGCTGTTCCTAAAACTAATGATAATACTCTCTTTTTCATGTGTTTGCCTCCTTAATTTAGCTTTTAATATATTTGTATTTTTATGACTTCTTTGTATGATCTAATTTCTTTGCCACTGCCATTCCAGAATTTTGGAAAATCTGGAAAAGCACTATGAGTAAAACTACTGTGACAAGCATGATATCTGTCTGATATCTGTAATATCCGTAGCGAACGGCTATATCTCCTAATCCGCCACCACCTACTGTACCTGCCATAGCTGAATATCCCAAGACACTGCCGAGAGCTATTGTTGCGTTTGTTACAAGTGATGTTCTAGCCTCAACTAACAATACCTTGAAAACAATTTGAGTATTGCCAGCACCCATTGCCTTGGCTGCTTCAATTACACCAGGGTCCACTTCTTTTAAGGATGCCTCCACCATTCTTGCTATGTATGGCGCCGAGCAAATTATAAGTGGCACTATTGTCGCTGTACTACCATATGACTGTCCTACTATTTGTCGCGTGAATGGAATTAATAGGATTAAGAGGATTAAAAATGGTATTGAACGAACAATGTTTGATATTGCATCCAAAACTTTGTATAAAAATGGATTAGGCTTTAACCCATTTTTATCTGATATAGTAAGTAAAACTCCCATTGGAAGTCCTAGTAGGTATCCTAAAACTGTAGAGGTCACTGTCATATATATGGTCTGAAGTATTCCCTCTAAAATCATGTTTATTGTTGTACTATCCCACATAATCAGCTACCTCCTTTCTATTGTTTACTTGATCTTTTCTTTTTTTGAGATGGCTGTCCCCATCTATCCAAAAATATTTATCTTCAGGTAAATTAACATCTTCAATATTTCCTGATTCAACTAACTCTCCCGCTTCTAAAACAGCTACCTTATTACAAATAGCCTTTACCACTGACATTTGATGAGTAATAAGAACAATGGTAATACCTGTCTCCTTATTGATTCTTTTTAACAGTGAAAGAATAGACGCTGTAGTCTGAGGATCCAGTGCGCTGGTGGCCTCGTCGCAAAGCAAAATTCTAGGATTTGATGCCAACGCTCTTGCGATAGCTACTCTTTGCTGCTGACCTCCTGATAACTGTGAAGGATATGCATTTGCCTTTTCCTCTAGTCCCACTGTTGCTAAAAGCTCAAAGGCTTTTGCACGTGCCTCAGATTTCTTTACCCCCTGAATTGTTAATGGAAAAATCACGTTATCTATTACATTCTTCTGTTGTAGCAAATTGAAATGCTGGAAAATCATAGCAATTTTTGTACGCTCAGCTCTCAATTCATTTTCATTTAGCTGTCCCAATTCCTTGCCATTAATTATTACCTGACCTGATGTAGGTCTCTCTAAATAATTAAAACATCGAATCAGTGTACTTTTACCAGCTCCGGACATTCCTATGATTCCGTAGATGTCACTCTTTTCAACTGTTAGGTTGATGTTGCTTAGCGCATCTACACGAATGTCTTTTTCTATAAAGCTTTTTGATAAGTTTTTAACTTCTATTTCATGCATTCTATAATCCTCTTTATCTATTTTTTGCAATAAAAAACCACTGCCGGATTTTACTCCCAGGCAGTGGCTTAAATCTCTTCGTATATACGAATCAATTTCTAACAGGCGCAAGACAAGTAGCCATGCACCCTAGACCATTATCTGCCTGGGAGTATAGCATTCGACACATGCACATGCACATCATTGTAGTTAAGCTATTAGATATTCTCATTGTCTTGCTCCTTTCTTAAAAAATTCGTATCTCTTAACTTGCTGTTACTATAACACGTTTTATTCAGTAACAACTAATAGACAAAAATTATAGTTCGTTATCAATTAAATTTATAGCAGAGTTATTATGCCTCCACCAAGTACAATATCCTCATCATAAAATACTGCGGACTGACCTGGTGTAATGGCTCTCTGTGGTTCGTCAAATACAATATGCGCACCATTTTTCCCAACTCTTTTAACAGTACATGGCTGCTCTGTCATTCTATAGCGCACCTTTGCCTTACATCTAAACTCCTTTGGAAGCTCATCTGGTCCGATCCAGTTGATATCTTCCACATCCACATCTCTAGAAAACAAATCATCATTGGTGCCAAGTACCACTCGATTATTTTCCACATCAAGCTTTACAACGTAAAGAGGATGAGCTGCAGATATTCCAAGTCCCTTTCGCTGGCCAATTGTATAGCCAACTATTCCCTTGTGTCTGCCTAAAACATTTCCTTCCATGTCCACAAAATCTCCTGGCTCATAGTTCCTTCCAGAAAATCTTTTAAGAGCAGATACATAGTCTCCATCTGGCACAAAGCAAATATCCTGGCTATCAGGCTTGTTTGCATTTATAAAATCGTTTTCTTCTGCTACCTTTCTAACCTGGTCCTTTGTGAGCTCACCAAGAGGAAAATCAGTGTGTGCCAGCTCGTTTTGTGTCATTGAATACAAAACATAGGACTGATCCTTTCCTGAATCAAGCCCCTTTAAAAGCTGGTAGCCGTTTTCCACCTGACGAATACGTGCATAATGACCTGTAACCACCTTGTCGCAGCCTAAAATCTGGGCGCGCTGATATAGCTCATTAAATTTCATTGTCTTGTTGCACTCTATGCATGGATTTGGTGTGCGCCCCTTTTCGTAGCAGGCTACAAATTTATCAATGACATTCTCTTTGAACTTGTCCTGAAAATTAAATGTATGATGAGGCATCTCTAGTTTTCTAGCCACTGCCTTTGCATCCTCCACATCATCGAGTGAACAGCAGGTATGCGAATCACATACATTTATAGTTTCATTTGCATACAATTTCATAGTACAGCCTATGCAATCATATCCTTTATCCTTCATTAAAAGTGCAGCAACGCTACTATCCACGCCACCGCTCATTGCTATTAATGCCTTTGACATATCTTAATTCCTTTACTCTTTAATATTACCCTTTTTGATATTATCCAAAATAATGGCATCTGTAAGCTCATAAAGCTTTTTAGAGCCCTTTTGGGTCTTGCTCTGGCGTCCATAAACCTGAGAAGCGCATACTCCATGCTCCCTCCAGTCAGCTCCGCCATTACTATTATTTAACATGAGAGGCTGTAAATTGTCCATAGCATGAGCAAACTTCGACTCTGCAGACTCATACTCTTCAAACTCATCAAACAAGCTAATCAATTCATTTTTCTGATCCTCTGGAAGTATAGAAAATATTTTTTCCTTTGCTGCATCCTCTCTGGCCTTTTGAGTTTTCTTGCCCTCTTCATCATAGGCATAGGTATCCCCAGCCTCTATTTCTACTATGTCGTGAATCAGACACATTAGCATTACCTTGGCAATGTCTATTTCTTCGTTTGAATATTCTCTTAGCAGATACGCCATAATGCTCATGTGCCAGGCATGCTCTGCGTCATTTTCATTTCGTCCATGATTTGATAAATGAGTCTGTCTAAATATATTTTTTTCTTTATCTATTTCTAAGGCAAACTCCATTTGCTTTTTTAATCTATCGTCCATAATTCACCATCCTATAAAAAAATCCCCTTTGTATTACCTAGTAATTAGGATAATTCTAAAGGGGATGTTTTTCAACAAATCTTTATTTGATTAGTAAACTTATCTATTAAATAAAGGGAACCTGCTATACAAATACACTGGGAGTCGTTATATATTTCTTTCAAGTCAAATTTGTTCTTTATAGCAATTGCTTCCACTTCGTAATTACGAATCAATTCAGCCAGCTTTTCAGGCTGCATTGTTCTAGGACTAGGAACCGCTATGGTATATACCCTTTTTGCAATAGGCATAAGCTCTGCTAGCATTATATCTATTTCCTTGTCCTCTAGTATTCCCAAGACAAATGTAATCTCAGTATTAGGAAAATATTTTTCTAATGATTCTCTAAGAACCCTGGCACCCTGACGATTGTGACCTCCATCAATAATCACTGGTGGATCATTACTAAGTAATGTAAATCGTCCAAACCACCTCATATTACTTATGCCCTGCAACATATTTTCTGGAGAAATACTATAGCCTAAATCATTGAGCACCTCAGCCACCTTTAAGGCCACGGCTGCATTTTCAATCTGGTAATTTCCTAGCATACTAGTAAAGTATTTTCTACCTTCATAGCTAAAGCTCTGTCCAGATAAATCAAAATCGGTAGCTTTAGCCTTGCCAGCAAAGACTATACCCACGCCATTTTTGCTTGAAAATGCTTCTAACACATTTTTAACCTCAGGCTCCTGGGATGCTGTAACAACGACTGTACCTGATTTTATTATGCCAGCCTTTTCTGTGGCAATCTCAGAAAGTGTATGGCCAAGTATAGACATATGGTCATAACTAATAGGTGTAAATACTGTAACCATAGGCGATGGTATAACGTTTGTTACATCCACTCTACCTCCCATGGCCACCTCTAAAACTACAAGCTGGCATTCCATTTCTTTAAAATACAAAAACGCCATAGAAATAAGGATTTCGTATTCACTTGGAAAGATATTTTCCTTTGTGAGCTTGTCATAATATGGCTTTACAATTGAGAACAATCTAGCGAAGGTCTCATTTGAAATCATTTTGCCATCTACCATAAACATTTCGTTGTAGGTATGCAAAAATGGTGAAGTAAATCTACCTGTTTTTATGCCTGCTGCTTCTGTAATAGAAGCAATATATCCTACAGTAGAGCCTTTTCCATTTGTCCCTGCCACATGAATATATTTCAAATCATTTTGTGGATTATTAAGCTGTTCTAGCAGGGCAAGTTCGGCAACCAATGAAAACCTGTTTACTGTTTGTCCCTCTATATTTTTAGGTGGTATGAACCGTGGCATATTTTGAAAAAATTCTATTGCCTGGTCATAGGAATACATAATCATTTTCTTATGCTCTAGCTCCTATTTTAATACTCTTGAATGCCTTTAATAATGCATAAAGCATTGCTGTATTTACAAAAAGCATAATTGCTTCCTTTGGAAATCTAGTACTAATAGCAGCAAAATAGCTTTGTATTGTAACGTGGCCATCTACTGAAAAATACATTAGATCCAGCCAGAAAGAGTTTAATAATAGGTTTATAAAGACTGTGATAATAAGCTCTGTTATAAACACTCTGGCGATAGTTATTTTCTTGTCGTGGAGCATAATTCCAAAGACAATACCTGATAATACTGCACTAAGTGTAAAGCCTGGGAAGAAAGCACCAGTTGGATATACCAAAAATCCACCGATATCAATTAATGCTCCTACTACACCTGCAATCCATGGGCCAAGCATCATGCCAGCCACAGAAAGTGGCAGGGATGAAAACCTAATCTCAATCAGCTGAGAAATAGGTAGCTTGTACAAGCCAAGAACTATGCCGATGGCTGTCAGCATGGCTGCAATAGTAAGTGTCTTAGTGTTAGATAATTTGTTCATAAAAAATACACCTCCATTTGCAGTTCCTTTTGTCTACAACGGAGGTGTATGAATACACATCGCTATGTAGCAGCGGGATGCGACCATAAAACCGCGGAATTACCTTCGTCCAAGTGACAACTCCCTGTTCACCTAGCACTTAACGCTTTACAGTCTACTCTGCATTTTTGTTTTTTTGTATTATATGTGCATTACCTATTGAATGCAATATAATTTTAACAAATATTTCTAGAAAATATTTTTAATTAATTTTAGGTTTAATTACTATAAAACCTTTGATAAGAAATCCTTTAATCTTTGGCTCTGTGGATAATCAAAGATATCCTCTGGAGTGCCCTCTTCCTTGATGCCCTTCTCGTCAAAGAACATTACTCTATCAGCCACTTCCCTTGCAAATCCCATCTCATGAGTAACTACTACCATTGTCATTCCATCATCAGCAAGCTCCTTCATAAGACCTAAAACCTCTCCTACCATTTCTGGATCAAGAGCAGATGTAGGCTCATCAAACAGAATTACCTCTGGATTCATGGCAAGTGTACGTGCAATGGCGATACGCTGCTTTTGTCCACCAGAAAGATTGTCTGGATACGCATTTTCCTTATCAGCTAGACCGACTCTTGCAAGAAGCTCCTTTGCCTTTTCGTCAGCCTCCTTTTGGCTCATAAGCCCTAGCTTTACAGGAGCAAGTGTAAGATTTTGCTTTATGCTCAAATGAGGGAAAAGATTAAAGTGCTGGAATACCATACCTACACGGCTTCTGATTTTGTTGATATCCACGCCCTTTGCAGTAATATCCTCACCATCTACATAAATATTTCCACCTGTAACATTTTCCAACTGATTGAGAGTACGAATGAATGTGGATTTACCACATCCAGAAGGTCCGATAATGGCAATAACCTCTCCCTTTTCAATTGTCATATTTACATTGCTAAGGACAAGATTGTCCCCGTATGCTTTTGATAAATTATCAACTTTGATTAAAACTTCGCTCATGTTCTATCTCCCTATGCCTCGGCCTTTCGTAAACTCTTTTCCCATTTTCCTACAAGAACAGTAAGTGCCTGTACGATAATAAGATAAATAATAGCAACTGCAAGAAGTGGTATTAATGCTTCGTATGTCTGGCTTCGAATGATATCACCTCCACGAGTCAAATCAATAAGTCCGATATAACCGCAGATAGATGTTTCCTTTACCAACTGAATAAATTCATTTGCAAGTGCTGGTAAAACATTTTTGATAGCCTGTGGAAGAATGATTGATTTCATTGTCTCACCGTATGAAAGTCCAAGGCTTCGGCCTGCCTCCATCTGTCCATCATCAATGGACATGATTCCACCACGCATAATTTCAGCCACATAAGCACCTGAGTTAATAGCAAATGCAATAATAGCTACCGCAACCTTTGAAATGCTGACTGATTTGAATACTACATAGAAGATAATCAGTAGCTGTACCATCATAGGAGTACCTCTTATGATAGTAAGATATAGCTTGCAGATGGCATTTAGGATAGCCCAGTTTCCTGTTTTATCATAAGTAACACGCACTATTGCAACTAAGAAGCCGATGATTACACCAATAATAACTGCACATAAAGCTATAACTAATGTATTTCTAAGACCCTTAAGCAAGTATGCGTATCTCTGCTCATCGATGAAATTGCTCTTTAATTTATCAATGAATGTCTGCTTTTCAACCGTCACTGATGAATCGCGAACAACAATTACCTGCTTTGAAGTAATGTATGATGTAGAGAAATTGATTGACTTTGCACGTTCCTCGGTCATGGTCATTCCAGCAACACCTACATCTGCTTTTCCTGAATTAACAGCGTTGATGATAGCGTCAAATTCCATGTCCTCAATCTGAACATCCATACCAAGCTTGTCGCCAACAGCCTTGATCATATCCATATCAATACCTACGACTTCGCCATCTACATAGTATTCATATGGCTGGAAAGTGGCATTTGTTGCAACCACGAGAGTGCCATTTTCGTATGTTGTACCCTCAGGTGTGACATATGGACATGTTCCCTTTGTATCATCACCAATATAATTATCTATAATCTGATCTAGTGTTCCATCAGCCTTTAGCTCTTCTACTGCTGTATTGACTTGAGACAAAAGCTCGTCATTTCCCTTTGCAATACAGATAGCATAGTCTTCAAGAGCAAATGGATCATCAAGGATTAATAATCCGCCTTCTTTTTCCACACTAGCAATAGCTGGCTGCTCATCAGCTATGACGCAATCAATCTTCCCCTGCTTTAGGGCCTGCATAGCATCAGTAACCTTGTTGTATCGCTCTACTGTGGTACCTGCCTCATCACCTTCATAGTCGCTGGCATAGATATCACCAGTAGTACCTAGCTGTACACCAATCTTTGCTCCTTCTAAATCATCAATTGATTCTACCGTTTTTGTTTGGCTATCAGCTGTCTTTCCGCCACAAGCTGCTAGGAGTGCTGCAGTCATGACACCAGCTAATAGTAGTGTTATTTTCTTTCTCATGTATATTTATTCCCTCTGATGTATTTTTATACATAGTATATTAGCACACACATCTAAAAAAACAAGCCTAAAAGTTGATTTTATACATTATATGCAACTTCTATTAATTTTTATTCATATTTATTGTGATTTTTTCTCTCGTCTTCGTATACGTCTAACATTTGTAGATGCTTTAGGGCCTCTTCTTTTCGGATTTTTTTCTTTACGAAAGGCTGCTATTTCAGCCAAAAGCTTCTCATAATCTCTTTCAAATAATAATTCACTAATATCATTATTCAAATCACAAATATTAATTTTAGTTTCTGGAATATCGGGTGTTATTCCTTCTGCTTTTGCTTTCCTTTTTATTCTAGTAATTTCAGCTTTAGTTGGAGGAGTTTTTGTCCACTCAACAATCTTCTTTCTAATAAAAGCCTTACTTTTTTGCTTATAGGCTGGCATCCCATGCTTTTTTTGAAGAATATCCAGCTCTGGTCTCCATAAAATCTCTAGCTTTCTGTTTATTTTCATTTTTTTATTTAACAGTGGCTGTCTGAGAAAATAGAAATCAGCTTTTCCATCTACCTCATCAACTGTAACTATTCCCCAATATTCAGGAACATGCTCCTCTATATGCATAGCATGACTACTTCCAACGACCACAATGTTATAATCAAAATACTTGTCGTAATCCTTTATCTGCCCCTCTAGTCTTGTATATGTGTCAGCGTCTGATTTGATTTCTATACCAGCAAGAGCTCCTGCTATAACCATAATCACATCGGCACGAGATTTTCCGATCATCTTTTCTTCCATGATTCTAGTCTTGCCATATTCAATTTCTAAATAGTCAAACAGTGCTTCCCTTATATCTTTATCCTTTAACATTATTCTTCCTTTGTAGTGTTTATCTAATAAATAATTAATAGTATAACACTGACAATACTAAAGTTCTTTGATTTTTCTAAAAATCAAAAAACACCGACCTCCAATGCTTTAACTATGGAGGTCGGTGCAACTGATTGCTCCTATATAATGAAATTTTAGTTATTAATAATTCTCAGCACGTACCTCAAAGAATGACTGTGGATGATCACAAACAGGGCAAATCTCAGGAGCCTCTGTACCGATAACTACATGACCGCAGTTTCTGCATTCCCACATAGTAACGCCGCTCTTCTTGAATACCTCCATAGCCTCAACATTCTTAAGAAGTGCACGATATCTCTCTTCATGAAGCTTCTCAACGGCAGCAACGCCTCTAAACTTCTCTGCTAGCTCATGGAAGCCTTCCTCGTCAGCATCCTTTGCCATCTTGTCATACATGTCTGTCCACTCATAATTCTCACCCTCGGCTGCGTGAAGAAGATTTACCTCTGTATCTCCTAATTCTCCAAGAGCCTTGAACCATAGCTTAGCATGCTCCTTTTCATTGTCAGCTGTCTTTAAGAATAAAGCAGCGATCTGCTCATATCCAGCCTTCTTAGCAACAGAAGCAAAATATGTATATTTGTTTCTAGCCATAGACTCGCCTGCAAAAGCTTCCCATAGGTTTTTCTCTGTCTTTGTTCCTGCATAAGGATTATTTGTCTTTGGCTCCTCAATCTTTTCAAAAACGCTTGCTGGTTGCTTACAAACAGGACATACCTCTGGTGGCTGATCGCCTTCATGAATATAACCACATACTGTACATTTCCACTTTGCCATGTTTAGATCTCCTTTTCTTTTTACTGTTTTATTATCGTTATCAGGTACTACTTCTAAAATCTTTTTAACTGTGTCCTTAGGAAATTCTTTTGTAGGAGGATTTTCCAAAAGGTAATTAAGTAATTCGTGACTGTTACCACTCTGTGGCAACATAAAACCGGCTTCACGAACTATATCCTCCGCCACAAGTCTTTCTGATTTTGCAATAGCCTGCATCAATCTACTTAAACCATCTTTATCAGTAGATGCTGCTATTTCCTTTGCAATTGTTTCACCATCAGATTTACTCTTAGCTAAATCATTCAAAATTGCCTTTACTTCATCTGCCTTTGGCTGCTGAGGTGGATATTCTGTTGGCACCATGGAAATTGCAGCGCTTGGGCAAGCTTGGGCGCAAGCTCCACAGCCTATGCATTTTTCTACATCTATAATGCTATCCTCAGTATCCGTTGCCCCCACAGGACAAACATAAAGGCAAAGACAATCTTTCGTGCATAACCTTAAATTTCTAACGGCCTTCTTTTCCATTACCTATGCCCTCCCTTCTATTTTTTCAAATTTAAAAGGAGGAACCTTGCATACAGGACATAATTCTGGTGGTGCATCACCAATATAAACAAAGCCACATACAGTGCACACCCAAATTTCTGTATCCGCAAGCATCGCCTCACCCTCATTTAAATATCTATTCACTAGTGAAGCTAACATACGGGTTACCTTTTCGCCCCATACACAAATTCTCGCTGCACCTCGATCATTATTTTGATCAGACACAGCTCTTACATTTGGATAATTATCAATATCCTCCTGTAAAATTCTAGCAACATCATCAACTGTTTTGTCACTAACCTTAGGAGTAATTGTCTCAAAATAATCAGCTAATTCTTTGAACAAATCGGCTTCCTTGGCCATATACTGCTTTTCGCAGCCCCTTGCTAAATTGGAACAAACTGCAGAAAGTTGTCCTGGCGTTAGCTTTTTCATATCTGCCGATTCCAAATTAACACTAACCGGTTGCGCCTGATTTTGTGCAGCCTCTGGAGCAAAAGCATCCTTAGATGCTTTACATAAAGGGCACTTCCAATCATCTGGCAATTGTTCAAAGGAGACATTTTCTTTAGCCTCATCGTACACATATCCACATACTTGGCATATGTATCGCATAAACCCCTCCTCTCTTAAGTTTATGAAGATTTATTTCTGCCAGGAAATAAAATATCTTCATGAAGTTATTGACTCCTTCTGTCCACTTACTCTATTCTAATAGTATAGACAAATACACCTGCGGTCAATCGAATTCAGACATATTTCACATTTTTTTAAATGTGACCGTATTTCAACACTTTGGAGGGAGCCTATGGAAAATTTATATGAAAACGCAGAGATGGTTTTACGTTACATAGTGGAGTTTTCCACCTTGCTTTTAGAGCTATTTGGAATAGCTATTTTAGTGTACTCCGCAATAAAAAGCTTTATCCTATGGATTCGCAAAGATAAGACCATAAGACTAGAACTAGCACAAGGTATTGCACTAGCATTGGAATTTAAACTAGGAGGCGAGGTCCTTCGTACCGTAGTTGTCAGAGAATGGGCAGAGCTTGGTATTCTTGGAGCCATTATAGCTTTACGTGCTGCCTTGACCTTTTTAATTCACTGGGAAATCAAAAATGAAACCAACGCCATGAACGAATAATAAAAAAAGCTTTCGAATATGGAATAATCTCCATTTCGAAAGCTTTTATATTCTATAAAAATTAGCCCTGACGACCGCCAACCTCTTTGTCTAATAGATAAAGGCTCTTTTTATCCTTTCCTACCATTTCAATCTTAGCAATCATCTCCTTAGAATTATTCTCCTCTTCCTCCTGCTCTGAAATAAACCAGTTCAAGAAGAGCTGAGTTCTATAATCCTTTGCTGCAACTGCAGCATCCATTATCTTATTGATGGAATCTGTGATATAGCGCTCATGCTTATCAGCTTCCTTTGCTGCATCCAATGCATCCTTTAGCTTAATATCAACTGCATTGATTGGATCTAAAGTAACATCCTGGTCCTGCTCAAGAAGATAATTGTAAATCTTCATGGCGTGCTCCTGCTCTTCCTCCGCCTGAACTCTATACCATGAAGCAAAACCCATAAGGTTTTCTTGAGTAAAAAACTTGGAAATACCTAGATACAAATAAGCAGAAAAAAATTCTTTGTTTACCTGTGCATTCAATAACTCGACAACTTTTTTATCCATAGTTCGTCTCCTTTATGTGAATTATACGCCTCCAACTACAATTATACCCTAAAGTTGAATGAATACTGTACTATTTTTTTATTATTTTCAGATTTTTATTCCAAACCAACATTGAATACGGCTCGGTCGGTTCGCAATCGTGTGGTCCACCGGACCACGCTCACCCCTCGATACCGCGGTACCCGCGGTGTCTTTGTTGTTTAATTAATATATATAATAAAAAGCTTAGGCAAATGCCTAAGCTTTCCTTTATTCTTTATAGTAGCGAGAGGGGGATTAGAACCCTCGACACCGCGGGTATGAACCGCGTGCTCTAGCCAACTGAGCTATCTCGCCATATTGATTATTTAAAAAAATGGGACCTACAGGGCTCGAACCTGTGACCCTCTGCTTGTAAGGCAGATGCTCTCCCAGCTGAGCTAAGATCCCAGAGCTTGTAGCGGTTCTCCGCTTCAAGCGACTACGTAAATATAACATTCAACCAGTTGAATGTCAACCAAAATGATTAAATTCGCAATACTTTTTAATTTATGTCAAATTTGCAGATTTTATCGCATATACAATAATTAGCTTTTGATTGCCCATCTCATTTTTGTGGACTTACTTCTAGGATTAATTCTGCATTCTTCCGCTGATGGTCTGATTACATCAGATGAAACTTCAGAATATACTCCTTCTCTAGCCAATTCCTTAAATGACTTTTTCACAAGTCTATCCTCCCCTGAGTGGAAGGTAAGTATAGCTGCTCTTCCGCCTGGCTTAAGTACAGTAGGTAATTTTTCAAGGAATGAATACAAAACTTCAAACTCACTATTAACGTCTATACGAAGTGCCTGGAACACTCTGGCGCAGCTTTTTTTAATAGCCTTTTCCTTTTCATCCTTTGGAACCTTCCAAAGTGCTTCGGCAATCGCCTCTCTAAGAGCTGTAGTGGTGTCCATAGGATTTTCCTTTGACATAAGGGTAAATACCTTGTGTGCTATCTCCTCGGCATATGGCTCATCAGAGTTTTCTATCATCATACCTACGAATTCTTCCTCAGTAATGTTGTGAAGACGCTCTGCTGCACTCTCCCCATGCTCAGGATCCAAACGTAAATCAAGAGGTCCATCTATCTTGTAAGAAAATCCTCTTTCAGGATTGTCAATCTGCATAGATGACACTCCCAAATCAGCTAAAACGAAATCAAATTTTCCTGCTTCCTCTGCCACCTTATCTATGTTGGCAAAGTTTATTAATCGAAACTGGAAATTGTCCTCACCATACCCGGCATTTCTCAACCTCTCAACTGTCTTTGCAGATTCTATCGGATCCACATCTAGTCCATAGATACAGCCTTGCTTTTCAAGCTTTTCTAACATTTTTCTAGTATGTCCGCCATAGCCTAGTGTACAATCTAATCCCTGCTGCCCTGGCTGAATTTGAAGAAAATCAAGTATCTCCTGCACCATAATGGAAATATGCATTCCTGCTGGTGTAGAGCCCTTTTTTATAACGTGTTCAATAGTGTCCTTATATTTTTCTGGATTGTGCTCCTTGTATTTTTCTTCAAATTTCTTTGGATATTTTCCAGAGTAATGAACTCTTCTCTTGTGCTTCTGTTCTTCCATAAATCTCCTAAATACTATCTTTTCATCAAATTTTGAACTAATTTGACGCATTCGGCTGCATCGGCAGAATATCCATCTGCATGAATTTCATCCTTGAAGGATTCATTTATGCAGGCTCCACCTATTATTATTTGTGCTCTGCAGCCTTTTTCCTTAGCTAATTTTACCACATCATCCATTCTCATCATAGTTGTGGTCATTAGCGCAGATAATCCTATTATATCAGCATCCACCTCGATTGCTTTATCAATAATAGTTTCTGTTGGCACATCCTTTCCCAAATCAATTACATTAAACCCATAATTCTTTAGCATTAGTGCCACCAGATTTTTTCCAATATCATGAATATCGCCCTGCACTGTGGCAATGACAATTGTAGCCTTGCTTTCTCCATCCTCAGATGCCAAAAGCGGCTCTATCACCTTCATGCCTGTTTCCATAGCATTGGCCCCAGCAATCAGCTGTGGTAAAAAGTATTTCTTTTTATCATAGAGCTCTCCCACTATGTTAATGCCCTTGATAAGGTGCTCCTCTATGATTACCTGAGGATCTACACCAGATTCTAGCATTTTATTTATCTCTATTACGATTTGATCCTTTTTCCCTTTAATAACACATTCAGCAATAGGACCTACTCCATCACTGGCATTTGCTACTGTTAATCCACCCTGTACAGAGGCAGTTTTTGCTGCAGGCGCCTTTGTCTCCACTACTGGGAGTGAAGAATATTTTTCCAACGCACCAGCTTTATTCATCAAGGTATCTGCTGCTATGGCACAATACATTAGCATTTCCTGATTAGGGTTTGCAATTGCCATAGTCAATCCCTTGCTGACTGCTATTGTCAGATATGTCGTATTTACGAATTGACGGTTTGGCATACCAAAGGAAATGTTTGACAAGCCACAAACTGTAGGCAAGCCTAATTCGTATTTACAATATTCTATTGTTTCAAAACACTGTAATGCTGCTGTTCCCTCAGCCCCCACAGTCTGTACCAATACATCCACAACAGCATCTTCCTTGTGAAGTCCTGCTTTTTTCGCTGCTGCAAGGACAGTATTGATATGTTCTTTTTTCTCATTTATGTCTTTAGGTAGCCCTGCTCCAGACAGTGGCAATGTAATAAACATAGCTCCATATTTTTTTGCTAGCGCCAGCAATGGCTCCATTTTTTCTTCTTCTGCAGAAATAGAATTAATAAGAGCACGTCCTGGATATATTCTAAGAGCGGCTTCCATTACATCCACATGGCTAGTATCAAGACATAATGGCAAATCCACTGATGAGGTAACCTCGTAGATACTTTCAAGCATCATATGCTTTTCATCAATGCCATTCATGCCCATATTTACATCAAGAATATGAGCGCCCTTTTCCTCCTGCTCTCTGGCAAAATCCACCACCATAGACAGTGAACCATTTTTTAAGGTTTCCTGGAATTTCTTTTTACCTGTAGGATTGATTCTCTCTCCAATTACCATAAACGGTCCATCCAAATCAATCCAGGTATTCATTCGCTCTGAGGTAACCACTCTCAGTGGCTTATACTCAAATGTATGCTGCTTTTTATCCTTTAATCTCTTAACAAGAGCACTGATATGAGCTGGTGTAGAGCCACAGCATCCACCAAATAAAGAGCCACCAGCCTCGTATAATTCTTCACAGGCATTGGCAAAATCCTCTGGTCCCATTTTGTAAACAGTCTTACCATTATCAAGCTCTGGCAATCCAGCATTTGGCTTTACAATAATAGGGATATTTGCCACCGCTTTCATTTGCTTTACAAGTGGAAGCATAGCTTCTGGTCCTGTACTGCAATTCATGCCTACACAGTCTACGCCCATAGACTCTAGTACAATCATGGCTGTATCCGGTGCTGTGCCATATAGTGTTTTTCCATCCGGATTAAAGGTTAGGGAAACCACTATAGGCAAATCACAGGTTTCTTTTATGGCAAGCACGGCTGCACGGCATTCCTGCAAGCTCATCATTGTCTCAACAACAAATAAATCTACGCCCTCAAGTAAAATAGCCTCTACCTGTTCCTTATAGCAATCAACTAAATCCTCAAACATCAAATCGCCAAGTGGATAAAGCTGTTTTCCTGTCATAGAAATATCTGCTGCAACAAGTCCTTTATCTCCTGCCACCTGACGGCTGAGTCTCACGAGCTGTCTATTCATCTCCACTAGATTGTCTTCTAGCCCATACTCTGCCAGCTTTATACGAGATGCTGTAAATGTAGGTGCCAGCACAATATCAGAGCCTGCTTCAAAATATGCCTTCTGCAATTTTTGAATAGCCTCGGGATTATCTATAATCCACTTTTCTGGACATACCCCAGCTGGCATACCTGCCTTTTGAAGCTCGGTACCAGTTGCCCCATCTAAAAAAACAATTCTTTTTTCTAATAGCTGTCTAAAATCCTGTCTTGTCATGTTTTGCCCCACTATTCCTTTATCCTGTGAATTCACTTTAATCTGCTAAAGATTTTAACATAAACATAACAGTAGTCAATGATTCTATTAAACAGTCTCTATTTCAGATGCCTCATAAAATTTATCATACACAACAATATTTACTACAGGTGAATCCCATGAGTCATCCTTTAAGGATGCATTACCTCTCTTGTAAATATCTGATCTGATTGAATATTTATCTACAATAAACTCACTACAGCATCTAGATTTATAGGTAAAAGTATTTGTTGCATCTGTATCCACGTCAGCCTTTGCGTCACCCATAATGCAGTTGATAACCACACCATTTTCTAGAACAACATCAATATACTGACCTGGCTCTGCGTTAAATCTACTACCAATGGCAATTAAATATCTGTCATCTAGCTTCATAAAGCCATCTTCATCAGGCTCTGCTAACTCATTTATATATCCAAGCTCGCCATAAGTAATCTTTTGAGTGCGTTCAATTGTTTTTCCACCCTTATATTTTACAGTCTTACCGCTTTCAGGGTTAACAAATGTCTCAGGGACATCATAAACTGTTTTTTCGATAGACATTTTCTCTTTTATTTCCTCCATCGACTTTACAACTATTGCATTAGAACGCTCGATGGAAGGTTTTACACTTTCAAAAATATTTCCTGAATATGATACATTTTCAGCTGCTGCATTCTCCATTTCAATTGGTTGAGCATAGCTCTTTATATAGCAATGATAAAATAATGTTAATAAAAGTATTGTGATAATAAGCAGACTACAGGCCGAATTGTTAAATCGAATGTTCTTTAAACTAAATTCTTTCATGTTCTTCAAATCCTTTCTTATCTGTTTAGGCAATACACCTTTAATTCCTTAAATAATTTCAAAATGTTACAATTTTGTTACAGAAAGTCTGCATTTTAACAAAAAAAATAACAACTAGCAACGGCTAGTTGTCATTTTCGTGGTACTATTCTCAAATGTGAGTAAATCGTGTACTAATTTTAGACACCATTCAACTTTTGTAGCGAATTTAGTTATTAACAAATAGGTGTTTACAATCAATATAACACTTTATACTATAATTCTATTTTTCTATATCTTGTATCATTTTTTCACACAACTCATAATCTAGTGTATCAGACCTATAAATCCCATATACATCCCAGGTATATGCATCCTTTATACGTATCGCTTTTACGTCATCACAATCATCAAAAAACCTCGGACTTATACCTATTCCTACCTTATCTCTAACCAGCTGATAGATGGAATAACCCTCTGAAACCCTAGCAACAATATTGGGCATAAATCCATTTAGATGACATGCATTCAAAATATCGTGGAAAATATGATATTTTTCATTCATGGATATAATGGCCTCATCCTTCAAATCACTAATATCTATTTCCTCAACATTCCAAAATCTGTGCCCCTTATGGACATAAACCACCATCTCAACGGATCTCACCAATTTAGAAATTACATTATTAACATTAGGCTTTCCCACAAGGAACCCAAAGCTTATTTCATCATTTATCACCTGCTTTAGCACCCGATCATTGTCACACTCGTACCAGCTGGCAAGTATTTGAGGATTGTCCCTCATAAAGCTGTGGATTTTATGTATATCTAAGGCTCTTAGGGTTCCTGCTGCAAATCCCATTTTAAATCTTTTATCCTTGTCATTTACAGCCTCAATAGCAGAAAACATATCATTAATATCTCTAATAATGATTTTTGACTTTTCATAAAATAGCTTTCCGCTTTCAGTAGGAACAAAGCCCTCCTTTGTTCTAATAAAAAGAGGTGTGCCACACTCATCCTCAATGCTTTTTATAATTTTGCTAAGACCTTGGGGCGACAAAAATAATTTGCTGGCTGCCACCTGCAAATTTCTTTCTTCATATACTATTTGAAAACATTTAAAATTTCTCGTATTCATGTGACTCATTGTAATATAAAAGCTCTAGTCCATCAATAATCGATAGACTAGAGCTTTAAAAGGGGGGACGTAATACATATTAGTTGTAGGGGTTTTTATATGTATTACTTTTATTCTAACTTTTTAGGAAATTGGTTAATTAAATGTGGTTTGCTACCTCGAATGCATCCCAGATACCATACATAATATTTGATACCTGTCTAGCATCACCAAGTAAGTAAATCTCGTCAACATCATTCTTGTACTGGTTGTAGAGAGTATTTTCACTAGCATAACCAACGCAAAGAACTACGCTATCAGCGTTAAGTTCTTTAGTATCCTCTCCTACTGTTGCAGAAAGAACACCATTGTTAAATCCTGTAACGCGAGCGCCTGTAACAACATCAATTCCATTAAATGGAATGAGCTTTTCAAGCATCTCCTTGTTTGCTGAGCAAAGAGGTCCGTTAACAGCCATAAGCTTCTCAAGTGCCTCTACGATTGTTACCTTCTTACCCTTCTGAGCAAGATCAAGAGCAAGCTCGCAGCCTACGAGTCCACCACCGACAACTACTACATTGTCACCTGTTTCCTTCTCACCGAGAAGTACCTGCTCTGCTGAGTAAACCTTTTCGTCATCACCAAGTGAGAACATCTTTGGACGTGAACCTGTTGCAAGGATAACAGCATCATACTGAGAATCAAGAATCTCTTTTTCTGTTGCCTTTGTATTAAGGTGAAGCTCTACATTAAGACGAGCCATCTCATCCTCATACCATTTAGCAAGGGCGATGTCATCCTCCTTGAATGCTGGTGCACCACCAGGGATAAGATTTCCACCAAGACGACCTGTAGCCTCGAATAATACTGGCTCATGTCCTCTTTCTGCAAGAACTCTTGCTGCCTCACAACCAGCAACACCGCCACCAACAACAAGAACCTTTTTCTTCTTAGTGATTGGATTGTACTGGTTTAATCTTTCCTTACCTGCCTGTGGGTTTACTGCACAGTTGATAAGTGAATATGTCTGAATACGACCCATGCAGCCTTCCTGACAGCTTATACATGGACGAATCTGGCTGAGCTTGTCTCTGCGAATCTTGTTAACAATATCAGGATCTGCAAGTGTTGGACGACCAAGTGAAATCATATCGCAGATATCATTATTTAAACAATCAATTGCTGTATCTGGATTGTCCACACGACCTGCCATGATTACAGGAATATTTACATTTTCCTTTGTAATCTTTGCGAACTCTTTGTATGGAGCCTTTTCCATATACATTGGTGGGTGATTCCACCACCATGCATCATATGTTCCTGCATCTACGTCTAGTGCATCGTAACCATATTTTTCAAGAAGCTTTGCTGCCTCGATACCCTCTTCGATATCACGGCCCTTCTCCTCGAATTCTTCTCCTGGAAGAGCACCCTCTCTAAAGTCCTTAATCATAGACTTAAGAGAAAATCTCATTGCTACTGGGAAGTCCCATCCACAAGTTCTTGCAATTTCCTCACGGATTTCCTTTGCAAATCTAAGTCTATTCTCTAAGCTTCCGCCGTACTCATCATTTCTCTGGTTAAAGAAAGAAATCGCAAACTGATCAATAAGATATCCCTCATGTACAGCATGAATCTCTACACCGTCAAAGCCTGCACGCTTTGCATTGTACGCGCCCTTACCAAAGCTTTCTACAATACCGTGAATCTCCTCGACTGTAAGTGGACGACATGTCTTGTCTAACCATCTGTGAGGTACTGCTGATGCAGATACTGGTGGGAACTCACCTAAGTTTGTAGGGATTGTAACACGACCAAATCCGCCGCTCATCTGTAAGAAAATCTTTGAGCCGTATGCATGAACACGCTCTGTCATCTCACGGCTAGTTCTTACGAACTGAACTGGATTGTATGTTGAGTTTGGTGTATTAGGGAATGAAGGCTTTTCAACCTCTGTATCAGAAAATGTTACACCTGTAATAATAAGGCCAATGCCACCTTGTGCACGTCTTGTATAGTAATCAATTCCTCTGTCATTCCATCCGCCCTCGCAATCTCCAAGACCTAAAGGTCCCATAGGAGCCATTGCATAGCGGTTCTTAATTTCAAGCTTACCAATCTTGATAGGCTCAAAAAGTCCCTGGTATTTCATTTAATAATCCTCCTTTTACTTTTCAACAATATTTACACGCCAGAAACATTGTTAAAAATTTGTCATACCTTGATTATTATTTTAAAACACCAGGGATCCTATCTCCATAAACAAAAAGTTGATTTAAAACAACTAAATTTTTATTACGGGTTATTTATTAAGTTTTGCTGCCTTTTTTGCTGCTTTTTTCTCTGCCTTTGCCTGTAGCTTTGCAAGCTTTTTTTCTGTAGGCTTAAACAGTCTAAATATTCTATAGATATTCAATAAAATAAGTAAAACACAAACTGTAACTACTACTCTACTTAATAATTGAGTAGTTCTAAGTCCATTCTCAAAATGACTTCCAGGCATAGCGTTGTTCATAGCCTTTGAGTTTGCAACCACATAAAGCATGTGATGCATTGCCTGTCTTGCATAATAATATGTAGCTGGATCATTTTTATCAAAATCATATCTTGCTGAAGCTGCTACTGATGTAAGCTTGATATCTGAGCCCGCCTCTGTCATTTGATAGCCGTCCATGAATACGCCAGTATTTGCATTATCTGTTAAAACTAATCCATTGAATGCCCATTCATTTCTAAGAATTCCTGTAATGAGATTGTAATCTCCACCAGTCCAGGTAGCGCCAACTCTATTGAAGGAGGTCATTACTGCCTGAGATGCTCTAATATCTCTTGAAGCATTCTTGTATGTACCATCATCCTGCTTTTCAACATAATTTAATGTAACATCACCCACCTTCATGCACATTTCAAATGGAAGTAAGTAAATCTCACGAGCACTCTGCTCATTAAGCCATGTAGCTACACTAAATTGTCCATCTCTATCACCACGGTGATCTTCCTGATCATTAAATGCGAAATGCTTGATATATGTGTACATACCCTTTGAAGCTGCACCATATACTGCATTTGAACCTACTGTTCCTGAAAGGAATGCATCCTCTGAATAGTACTCTCCGTTTCTACCAGAGAATGGTGTACGATGAATATTCATTGATGGAGCGTACCATCCGTCTGCTCCTCCAAGTAATCCTTCGTTACCAATCATTGTTCCAAACTCTAATGCCAATTCCTTGTTCCAAGATTGAGCAAGTGTCATAGAATTAGGAAACATTGCACTAGTTCCACCAAAAATAAGACCTGCTGCTGTATCAGCATCAATGTTAAATGGCTTTTCTACAGAATCAATATACTCAATACCATATCCACTAATACCAACTGCCTTGTAGATTTCATCAGCTGTAAGCTCATCTAAAAGATCATCCCACTTTGGATCATCATAATCAAGACCTCTCATATCAATAAGAGTAAGTCCATTGTCTTTTCCATAAACAATTTCTGTATCTGCCAAAGATTCAGGGTCAATATCTGTATTAGAATCAAAGCTATCTAGTTTATCAATTAAATCCTGTGATGCTTCCTTTGTATATGTATATGAAGCTCCATCATCTCCATTGATTTCATTGCCCCATGTACTAATCTGTGCACTAGGTACTCCATCATGTGTTGGGAATGTTCCTACCCAATCATTTCTTGTTAAATATTTTGCATCGCCCTTTGCAGCGTCAAGCTGATTTGTTACATCAACTCCTGAATAACTATCCTTTGCATATGTAGTTGTATCCACCTCTGTATTTTCTGGAGTGTACATTGATACAAAATCTGCATTAGCCTCGTAGCTCATTCCACTGCTCTCTAGCAATGAGCTACTATCAACACCCTTTGCAGTTAAAATATTATTTACAGCTGCATGAGCATTTTTTGCTGCTGTGATGTAATAATCTCCAGCGTCAAAAATATATGTCTTTGCTCCATTTGCATCGTAAGCCTTTAATTGTGATTTGTTAAATGTAAGAGCAACCTCCTGAGACTCACCAGGCGCAAGCTCATTTGTCTTTTCATAAGCCACTAGCTGCACTGCTGGCTTCTCAACACCATTTTCAATATCATACTGTGTATAAGGACTCTGAGCATATAGCTCTACAACATCCTTTCCAGCATAATCACCACTATTTGTAACATTTACTGTTACTGTACAATCGTCACCATTCCATGTAGTAGTCATATCTGACCAATCAAAAGTGGTGTAGGACATTCCATAGCCAAATGGATAAACTACTTCGTTATTATAATCGTAGTCACCAGCATTTCCCTGTCCTAGGACAGCATCCTCATATCTGGTTTCATAATATTTGTACCCTACATAAATACCTTCTTCGTAGGTTACATAATTATATTTTGTAAGATTTCCATCTGCATCAGAATACTGATAATCACCAAAGTTCATTGCTGCTGGAGAATTTACAGGGTCTGCTGCAAAGGTATCAACTGTTCTACCTGATGGATTAACCTGACCTGTTAATATATATGGTAATGACTCAATTGCTGTGGCAGAAATAACTGCCTTTACATTTGGATAATCCTTAAGGAAATCTAAATCAAGTGCAGCATTTGAATTTGCTACTAAAATAACATCATCAAAATTATCATTTAAGTACTTGATAATTTCTAGCTCTGTACTATCTGGCTCAAGATATGTTTTTGCCTGATCTTCTTCATTGTCAGCATGATTGTACATAGAACGAGGCATATCTCTTCCTTCTCCAGCTACTCTTTTAAGGAAATATACTGGAACAGTGCCCTTGATAGAATCCATAACCTCTGAATTGCTTTCAAGCTCTTTTAGTGGCACCTCATTAATACTGAAATCTTCAGCATCACCATAGGAAATAGAACCTGCTCCAAGTCCATACTCCGCTGATTTTTCTTTATAGAAATTGAAAAGTGTTTTGTTTAAAGATACTGAAGCATTATCAAAAATAGCTTCAAGATTTCTGCCACCCATCATGCTGTCGTTGGCAGATACTGTTGCAGAGTTTACACTAAAGAAACTAAATGTATCCTCTGCTGTTTTAGGTAAAACATTATCATCATTTTTTAAGAGAATTGTTCCCTCATCTGCTATACGTTGATGTAAATCAGCCTCAGCAGTTTTGATAGATTCTGTGTCATAATCCGGCTTGTTATATTCCAAATCAAGACCAGCTGTATCCACATCAGAATTATCTATTTTGTTATTAATACCACCAACCATATTATCAGCCATTCTGGCATAGTCGGGTAAAATAGAACTAATTGCCGCTATTATTACTACTAGAATAATAATAAAAATTGAGCGAATAGTAGTTCCCACTATCTTTCTCACCTTACTCATACTACTTCTCCTTTTATATAAAATAATTGCTAAGTAAAAAGTAGCATTTTCAAACAAAAAAATGCAGGCTTTGTCCTAGCCTGCATATTTTGTGACATATTTGGTTAATTATTAAAAATTATTCTGAGTAAAAACTTGCTATTCTCAGTTTTGATAATCAATTGCCCACTATATTTTTCTACTATATTTTTGATACTGCTAATGCCATAGCCATGACTTAGCTTGTCCTCCTTTGAGGTTTCAAAGGCATCACCCTTATATTTAAGAGAGTTTTGATATGGATTAACGATTTCCACTAGTACTATTCCCTTTTTATTTTGAATCTGAACTGAAATCCAACGTTTAGTATTATCGATTATTTTTTCATTTGCTTCAATGGCATTATCAAGGGCATTACCAAGCAGAGTATATAAATCCAGCTCATCAATAAATTCTAGCTGTTTTCCATCCACAATACAGCTCATTTGAATATTTTTGCTATGACATATTAGCTTCTTTTCAGTAAGTACCGTATCTAAATATTCATTACCTGTTCTAACGACGGCATCATATATTGCGATATCGTTTTCCATTTCAGATAAAATACCGCGACGCTTTTCGTCATTTTCCATATTCGATAAGACATTTATTTGGTGCTTCATGTCATGATAATGCTGGTTTACCACAGCCATAGCATCCCTTGACATTTGATATCGCATCTTTGTCTCATTCCATAATTGTTCTTTCTTTTGAAAATCGCTTCGTTCATTTTCTCTAATAAGCTGTGCTCTTTGACTAATAAGCAAAAATAAACAAGCAAGTATAGCATAAAGCGCATGAATATGGGTGTATTCAAAATAATCTGCCCAAATACTAAGCCCCCACACTAGTACCATAATCATAACCGTAGCCCAAGTGGCCGACATGGTTTCTATTTTATATTTACCATTTTTTACTGTAGCCTTTGAAAACCAAAAATACGCCGTAAGAAAGGATCCGATTATACAAAAGGTATATAATACAGGATTGTATTCACTGATTGAAAAATGATAATTCACTAGCTTTCTTACACAATAAAAAATGTGCTCGATTGTATAGCTTATGGCAAATAAATATATGGCCTCTTTATATTTTACCTTTGAGCTCAAATATATACCTGTAATCACAGATAACCATGTAATCAAAAACCAACATACTAAAAAAAGATAGTTGCCGTTCATATCATTAACGCTATTGCTAACATTTTCAAATGGTATAGTTAAGCTCATTATATAGATTATTATGATATCTATATTTGCCCCAATAAAAACACTAATGGCCCCTTTAATAACACCAAATTTACGTTTTTCTAAAAGGGCACATAGGCCTATCACCGGCATAAGCATTTCTATTAAATAACCTAAATTAAAATATTTAATCATATTTCCATACCCACATATTCACCAAAGGCTGCAATAAAGTCTTTCTTTCTGCTTCGACTCATAAAGATTTCTTCATTATTAATAAAGATAATATCACCCTGAATTTTATCTACATATTTTAAATTAATTAATTGAGACTGGCCGCTTTGTACAAAATTGTATTCTTTCAATTCCTCAGCAATGACCTTTAAGCTCTTGCCTCTTTGTTCAAATACTCCAATGGTGCTGTGAATAACAATGGTATGCCCTACTACTTCTATATAATAGACATCCTCTGTAGAAATTTTTCTTTTGGCTCCATCATCTGAAACAATAATTTCTTTGCTTTTCTCGTATTTGGATGAGGTTTTTAATACCTTATCCATAGCGCCCTCCAGCTGATCGTAAACTACAGGCTTTAAAATAAAATCTAAAGCATTTACCTTGTAGCCCTCAATAGCATATTGCGCCAAGGCAGTAATAAAAATAATAATCACAGAATCGTCTAGCTCTCTGATTTTTCTAGCTGTTGACATACCATCCTGGTATTTCATATGAATGTCTAGAAAAATAACATCATATTCTGAAGTATAGTCATCTAATATATCTATACCATCATAAAAAGTACGCACTATGAAATTTTCATTGTGTTCTGATTCGTACTGACTAAGGTGCTCAATGAGACTAGCCTGATACTCTTTTTCATCCTCTACTATGGCAATTCTTAACATCCTTTTTCTCCCAATATAAACACTGTTATTCATTGTAATATAAAAACCACCTGTCAGCAAATAACTGACAGGTGGTCGAAGTAGGATTTTATAAGCTTTGAATAAACAAGCTCATTAGAGTAATACCAATCCAGCAGCAGGCACCAATAAGAATTGGTTTTCCACCAGATTTTACCAGCTTTATAATATTACTATTTAAACCTATGGCAGCCATAGCCATAACAATAAAGAACTTGCTAAGCTCCTTTAATGGATTAAATAAATCAGCTGATACTCCAAAATTTACTGCAACAGTAGTAATTATAGATGCGATAATGAAATAGACTATGAACATTGGAAATGCTCTCTTAAAGCTAAATCCATTTGCATGCTCACCGCTTGCCTTTGCCTTTCTGGCTCTATACATAGCAAGAACAAGTGTAATAGGAATAATAGCAAGTGTACGTGTAAGCTTTACTGTGACAGCCTTGTCCAAGGTCTGTGTGCCAAGATTCCACATGCTATCCCAAGTAGATGCCACTGCTGTAACTGAAGATGTATCATTTACGGCTGTTCCTGCAAATAAACCAAATGCATTTCCTGATGTAGTATCAAATCCAATTAACTTTCCAAGTGTTGGGAAGAATAATGCAGCTAATACATTAAAGAAGAAAATAACTGAAATAGCCTGGGCTACCTCGTCATCATCAGCATCGATAACAGGCGCTGTTGCTGCAATGGCTGAGCCACCACAAATAGATGAACCAACGCCAACTAAAATAGCTGTATTTCCCTGTACCTTTAAAGCCTTATGAAGTAGTCCTGCAATAACAAGTGATGTTGTTATTGTGCAAACAATAATAGGAAGAGACTCCTTTCCTGTTTGAAGGACTACGCTAAGATTCATTCCAAAGCCAAGTAAAACTACTGCTGTCTGCAGGATATATTTTGATGTAAATTTTATACCTGCATCCGCACCCTTCTTATCATTCCAAAAGAGAGCAATAATCATACCAGCAATAATTGCAATAACTGCACCTCCTATAATTGGAAATTGCTTACCAAGCATCCAGGATGGTAACGCAATTACGAAGCATACCAAAATACCAATGGCATTTTTCTTTAAAAATTCCACAATTTTTACCTCCACAATATTAAATTCCAAAGGCAATTATACGTTTATACGTTCCAAAATAAAAATTATATATTATAATATATCCATAAATTTTACTTATGGATGGTTTTATTATGTTAGATAATCGTATCGATACCTTTTTATATGTTTGTAAATACATGAGCTACACAAAGGCTGCTGCAGAGCTACACATCACTCAGCCTGCCGTATCGCAGCATATAAAGTATTTAGAGGGGTACTATAATACAAAGCTTTTTTCTCAAAATGGTAAAAAGCTGTCTCTCACAGACTCAGGACATATTTTATTTGACAAGCTAAACAAAATGAAAAATGATGAGTTAAAAATAATGGATGCTCTAGCTAGTGCCAATGACAATACTGCCACCATCTCCTTTGGCGTCACCATGACTATAGGTGAATACGTAATTGCGGATCCAATATCCAAATATTTATCAAAAAATCCAGATATAAACTTTAAAATCCGCTACGGAAATACGAAGACACTTTTAGAGCTTTTACAAAATGGCGAAATTGATTTTGCCCTTGTAGAAGGATATTTCCCAATGAATGAATATGAAACCCTTAGATTTTCTACAGAAGATTTTATTCCAGTGTGCAATAGTACTCATCATTTTGTTAAACGCCCCCAGAACATTAATGACTTATTTGAAGAAAGGTTATTAATTAGAGAGCCTGGCTCTGGTACCAGAAATATTCTTGAGCGAAGCCTTGCCACTCAAAATTACTCTATAGAGGACTTTAGGCACTATATACAGGTGGAAAACATGCATTCCATCATTCAGCTGTTGACAATGGACTGTGGCATTTCCTTCTTATATAAAGCAGCTGTAAAAAACGAACTAGCAAATAATATTTTAAAGGAAATAAATCTAAAAGACTTTAAAATAAAGCATGACTTTACCTTTTTATGGCAAAAAGAAAGCATATTCTCCGAAGAAATCAGAAGAATATGCCTTGATTTATCTAATTAAATTTTAAAGGGATTTTACAAAATCCTTTATAACATCTGTCACCTGATCAAGGTGGTGACCATAGCAATGGTCATCGCCTTTTATTATTTCCAGGCGACAATTTTTGTATTTCTTTGCTGCATCAATGGAAAACTCCACCGGAATAGCATCATCTGCATCGCCATGTACAATAAGCACTGGGCCATTGTATTTTGCAATGGCGGAATCCACATCAATTGACTGGGCTACTCTAATATAATTTCCACTGAGCTTGTTATCATTCCAAGCATCCATTTCCTCTGGAATATTGTTTGGATCAAAGGGCTGGCCCAAAAGATTTCCTTCTCTGGCCCCTACTGGAATAACAAGGGCTGGCGAAAGAGGTATCAACGCCTTTATAACATCCCTTTCCATAGCTGCTGCAAGCATAACCGCAAGTCCGCCCTGAGAGTGTCCGCACATATATAGCTCAGTTACAAAATCCAGCTTCTTAGCATAATCAACTACGGTCAAAATATTGTTTAGCCATTTATATAGATTATGATTTCTGAACTCTCCTTCACTCTTTCCATGACCATATAAATCTACTCTGAGTGTGGCTACTCCCACCTCATTTAATGCCCTTGCTGCTGCAACAATATGTTCCTCCTCTATATGACCTGTAAATCCATGAAATACCAGGCAAAGTGGGCATTTTTCTGGTGCTCCCTTTGGCATTTCTAGTACAACATTTAATTTTATTCCATCATCTTCAATAAACATTTTTAATACCCCTTTTACATTTAAATAAATTTTAGGCTTTCGGCTGGTCCCAAATAAGATTCTCTAATATCAGCATTAGGATTCCATAAAACAATTTTTTCTACTACAACGGCTGGATCAACAGCTGACAGGGTAACATAATTGATGCCTTTATTTAATTCTAGCTTGCAATTACAGATATGAATCTGGTCCATTACGCCTTTTCTCCAGCTCATACTCTTCCATGGAACATAATCCACGGATGGTATCGTATTTACGTATTGAGTCTGTCCCTCATTTGCTGTCAGTCCCAACTCCATTTTTCCCTGATATACCACAGGATTGGATGGTGCTGTATATATCATAGCCTCATAGCTTCCCGCATCCTTTGCGTACACCTTGTATACAGCAGAAGGTGCTTTAGCGTCCTTTTCAAACCTAATGTTCTGAGGATAAGCCTTTATTCCACTACCGATTTTACCATAATCCTCTATGATTTTATATTGACCTACCGCCCCCTTATTATTCTTATAATAATGGGAAGCTTCAATGGAAATACAGCCTTCGGATTCTACAAAGCAGTCACTGTGCAAAGCCTCTTCTTCCAAGGAATCCACGTCCACCTGTACCTGTACCATATCAATACTTCCAGCATTTTCTGATTCATCAGCAACAGTTTCACATTCTATACCGTATATACGAATCATGCTAGAGTCTTTATTATTCCACTTCTCTTTTAACACATTAATAAGGAGCTCATCCATAACAGCTGTAGTAAATGTAGTATTCTTTTCTATTAGAGAATTATCTCTAAGGCTTCTAACCTCTATCCAATCCTCATCCCAATCAATTCTATAGGTTAATGGGCACTCACCAGCATTTGCCACCTCAATCACGTTACTGTTATTTGTCTCAAAGCAAAGTGGCATATGCAATACATGTCTGGTCCACTGGTTTGCTCCAGTCCAGTCATTTTGATTCTTAATGGAAACCACCAATCTGCTGGCCCTAATAGGATTATAGTATTCACTAATTGGATACTGACATTGCTCATCATTCCAATGTCTAAAGCCTATATGATTTACAGATTGCATATGATTCCACTTGCCATTATTTCTAGTATGATACTGGTCAGTCAAATATTGCTCTCTTTTTATACTTGTCTGTATCAAATCTGCATATTCGTTAGCCTTTAGCATATTATGTGTTATATAACGATGATTTAGGCCGGCATATAAATGCATCTTATTGATTTCAGCCACAGCATTTACAGGATAATATACTAGCTGAAAAAGGCATTCCTCTAGTTTGTCACCCTTTATTTCCTTATATAGCTCTTCTGCTTTATTTTGCATATCGCATATGCGATTTAGTAGTATTGTTGCCTCATTTTCATTTGAGCTATTATAGGTATCACGGCTGACAGCCTCTGGTCTTCTTTTTCCATTTAGACCGACATATTCTGTGATAAGAGATGCTGCCTCAGCAGAGAATTCCTCTGTAAATCCCATATTCTTAAGCCAATTAGCTGTATATTCTCCAGTCTTATTAATTGCACCAGTTCCCCATTTGTCAAAATCATAGGCTAAATCTAGAAAATAACTAAGTGGTAATTCCTGATTTTTAATATCACCAACATTAACTATCCAAGCTGCACGAACACCGTAATCATAGGCCATGGTCATCTGCTCCCACACCTTAGAAAGAGGTGATGAATTTATCCAAAGGTAAGACACTGGCTCACCGAAATAGTCAAAGTGATAATACATTCCAAATCCACCTGACTTTTTTCTAAGCTTATCATCAGGCAAGGTTCTTACATTTGCGAAATTATCATCGCAAAGCATCATAATGTCATTATCAAGAACCTCCCAATCCTTTAGGCCCTTTGTATTTTCGTCGCCGTAATAATATTCTTCTACTTCCTTATATAAAGCTAACAGCTGAGGATGTTCACTAGGAGCATATTTTTTTATCAGCTCCTTTTGCTTCGTAATTGCGGATTTTAATACATTTATATTATCTTCTAAAGTAGCATCCTCTGGCATAAGATATGAATCATTCTCACCTCTCATACCAATAGTTATTAGATTTTCAAAATCCTTGTTTCGAATAAGGCCATCCTTCCAAAACTCAGTAATACCCTCCGCATTAGATAAGAAGCTCCAGTCCTCTCCATATTTAGGATTATCATGTCTTAGCTTCTGAAACTCCTGTCCCGATCTGCAGCATGGCTCATGATGGGATGCCCCAACTATTACTCCCATCTCATTTGCCAATTTAGCATTTTCTATATTATCTAGAGTAAAATCAGAACGCCACATCGCAGGCCAAATATAATTACCCTTTAATCTAAGCAAAAGCTCAAATATTTTTTCATACAGCTCTGGACCTGGATTGATGCTACCGAATTTTTCCTTGGCCCAATTTCCAAAGCAAGGCTGCTCATCATTAATAAAAAATCCTCTATAGCTGACGGAAGGCTCCTTTGAAACCATACATATATCATCTGAAAGTACCACCTGATTTTTTTTCATCACTATGGCATCAGCAAAATAATACCATGGGCTGACTCCCAGAATCTCAGACAGATGGAACATTCCATAGATTGCTCCTCTTTTATCGCTACCTATAATTGCCAGTATTTTCTGCCCCTTATTCACTTTGCTATCTAGCAAATATACTCCAAAGCACTCCCTTTTCCCATCTAGGGTCTTTGCCTCAGGAACAGGTACTAATTTGCTAGATAAAACTCCGATGTAGATAATATTTTTTTCATCCTTAGGAATAGCTGATAATATCTGAGGGCTCTCACCAGTAACCCTAAAAATGTCCTTTGCAAAAATTCCCGTCATCCTTTTAAGGCCATGTACTCCACCATCATCTAGCACTATAGGTGCCACATGCCCGTCTTTAAATAATTCAAACCCAACCATCATTAATCTCCCAATTATTTAGAATTATTATATTTTTAATTTTATCAACTAAACTATATAGACACCGTTCAAATATTGACCTTTTAAACGCAAAAAATTGCTATTAAAAAAATACTCTAAACACAGAATTTATACACTATTCATGTAAAATTGGATAATAAAATTTATGCTTGAGGGGAGGCTGTATGAAGGTAGAAAAAAAGGATTACCTTTGGATAATTTTTTTCTTAATAGTTTTTATAAATGGATTTGAAGCTGGTGGATATCAAGCCAGCTTACTTGATATTGGAAAAACCTATGACCTGACCACCTCCACTAAGGGTATATTTGCATCGGTAGAGTTATTTGCGACAATGCTTGCTCCCCTTATTTTAGGTGCCTGGGCCGACCGTAATGACAAATTAAAATGCATCAAGCTACTATTGTTCATTCAAATTATTGCAGCTTTTCTAGTTTTGTTTTTCTCATCAAAGGTTGTTTTTGCAGGAGGCGTATTCTTTTTAGGACTAACCACTAGCGCCCTACAATTTATTACCATTGCAGCCCTAGCTGATATTTATTCCTTCAGCTGTAAAAAGAAAATTGGTTTCCTAACCTCCATGTATGCCCTTGGAGCTTTCGTAGCACCTTTAATAGTCTCTGCTTATTTAAATATGGGATTTAGCTGGCGAACACTTTTTATGCTAATTGCTCTCACAAGTATCCTTGCATTAATAGGGCTACTGTCTAGCAAAAATGAACCCACAGAGCAAAATATTCTATCCTTTGATACTGCAAAGCTATCCGGCGCTTTTTTGCTATTTCCAATAATTTTACTTTGCATAATCATGTGCATTTATGTTGGCTATGAAAATGGATTTGCATTTTTTATTGATACCATGTTTGCAGAGGAATTACATTCTTCTATCGGCAAATACGCCCTTAGCATTTTCTGGATTGTTATGATTCCATCTAGAATTTTAGTTGGATATTTGGGAAGATATTCCCGCAGGATTTTAATTTGTGCCATCATTGCCATTCCTATACTAACAATAGGCGTTTCTCAATTAAATTCTGACATTCAGGTACTACTGCTTTGCATTCCACTGGGCTTTGCCTGCGGCGCCATCTATCCTAGCGTTTTAAATATCACTATGCCGTTTGCAGGTGCACACAAGGCCACTGCCACTGGCATGATAACTACAGCTACAGGCATCGGTGGTGTTGTTTTCACAGCACTAGTAGGTTTCATGGGGGAGCAATATGGTCTAAGAACAGCCATGATTATTCTCTCTAGCTTTTTTATCATATCTCTAATATGTGCACTAGGAATTGTTCTTTCTAAAAATAGCGTTTCACAAAAAAATTAATAAAAAAAGATTCGGCTTTAACCGAATCCTTTTATATTGCTTTCTATGCCTCAAAATCCAGACAGCTTCTAAGCTGTGTATAAGGTCTTACCTTGCTATTAGCAACAGCCACATGATCTGGATGAACTGAATAGCCCTTTAATGCCTCAGCACTTTCAAATGTAGAATCAAGCATTAAATCAGCATTCGAAGACTCAAGTCCATTGATATTTACCTTGATATCAATCATTCCAGGAATCTTTCCAGCAAGTCCCTCGAGACCTTCCTTGATTCCCTTTTTTATTTCAGCCTTTTCAGACTCTGAATACTCTTCCTTTAAGGTCCATAAAATAATATGCTTTACCATAATAATTCTCCTTTTCATCTCCTGATAGTTTCACTATTTATTATTCTAATATATTTTTATTTCAAATAAAATTATTACCTTTAATTTAATTGAAAAGAGCACCTTAAATCTCTATAATGAGCCTTAGTAAAGGAAAAGGGGGATTTTATGAGCACATTAACTACTCGTATTAAGCTAAATAATAATACATCCATTCCATGCCTCGGCTATGGAACATACAAAATCAAAGACCCTGCTGAAGCATACAACTCTGTAAAATCAGCACTTGAGCTAGGCTACCGCCACATTGATACTGCTGCATTTTATGAAAATGAGGAATATGTCGGCCAGGCCATAAGGGATTTTATTAACACTGGTGCATGCACTCGTTCAGATCTTTTTGTCACCAGCAAGGTATGGAAAACAGAGCTTGGCTATGAAAAGACACTTGCTGCCTTTGAAAAAACTATGGAAAGAATGCAGCTTGATTATCTTGATTTATATCTGGTACACTGGCCAGCATCCTACGCCTTTGATGATGATTGGAAAAATACTAATAGAGAGACCTGGAAGGCCATGATTGAAATCTATAAATCAGGCCGCGTAAAAGCCATCGGTGTTTCAAACTTCCTTACACATCACTTGGATACAATTATCGATATGGAGGTTATCCCTGCAGTCGATCAAATAGAAATTAATCCTGGCTTTCTCCAGAAGGAAACAGTGGATTACTGTCAGGCTAAGGGCATTCTAGTGGAGGCCTGGAGCCCATTAGGTCGTGGCAAATCCTTAGACCATCCTGTATTAAAGGAGCTTGCTGCTAAATACGGCAAATCAGTTGCTCAGATTATTCTTAGATGGGAGTTCCAGCACGACATTGTACCTCTTCCAAAATCAGTTAACCCTGATAGAATTGTAGAAAATTCTTCAATCTTTGATTTTGAATTAGATGAGGATGACATGAAAACTATCGATGATATACCACCATATGGAAACAGTGGTCATAGCCCAGATCAGGCATAAAAATAAGCGCTATTCTAAGCTATTAGAATAGCGCATTTATTATTAAAACATCTTTTCCACAATATTCATAATCCTATCAAGATTTTGAATATCATTATGAATATCTCCTGTCTCAAGAGAATGGTTTGCTTCAGGAATAACAGCATAGGTAAGAGATAATTCCTCGCAAAGCTGTACGCACATATCAGTGTCACACAAAGGATCTGCACTGCCGTGGAATACTAATCCCTCGCAATTATTAATATATGCAAAGGTTGCCTCAATAGGAGTAAACACAACCATGTCAGCATCCAATTCATAAGTCATATTGTATCTTGTGGCAATGGCTGTGCCAATACTTTTACCCACAAATATAACTCTCTCATATTCGCCAAAATTAATATCCTTTAGCTGAGCGACCACCTGCTCAAAGGCTGAGTCAAAGGCCTGCTGCATTTTTTCTGCATCTGATTTAATAGCATTAAAATCTTCTTTAAAAGTGTAGCTAACCTCTACTATTTCATAGCCTTTGTTTTTTGCTATTTTCTTAGAATAATATAAAAGTGGCTTGTCTGAATGATATCCAATACCTGGGAAAATTATAGCTACTGAGCTCATAAATTATCTCTCCTCTAATGCTTTTAACAATCTCTTACATAAATCCTGCAAATACAGATGAAAGTACTACAGTAAGTACACCTGCTACTGCAATTGAAAGTGAACTCATAGCACCTTCCACATCACCAAGCTCCATAGCCTTTGCTGTTCCAATAGCATGGGCTGCTGTTCCAAGGGCTAATCCCTTTGAAATAGGCTCATGAATTCTAAATAATTTGCAAATAAATTCTCCAAGAATATTTCCAAGAACACCTGTAATAATTATTACAGCAACTGTAATGGTAACATATCCTCCTAGCTCCTCTGAAACACCCATACCAATAGCTGTGGTAATAGACTTAGGTAAAAGTGTTACATAGTTCTCGTGAGATAATCCAAGAAGCTTTGCCATTACAAATACTGTAAGTAGGCTAGTGAGAACGCCGGCTAATACACCTATGATTACAGCCTTTGCGTTTTTCTTTAACAATTCCAGCTCCTCATATAGTGGAATTGCAAGGGCTACAGTTGCTGGAGTAAGTAGCCATCCTAAATACTGAGCACCCTCGTTGTATGTATCATAATCAACATTGCAGCCAACCAAAACAACGATTGTTACAACAATAGATATAAGCAATGGATTGAAAAAACCAAATCCAAATTTTCGTTTTAACCACGCACCTACAGCATATGCTATCAAACTAATGGTAACTCCTGCGTATGCGCTACTTTGCATAAATTCAGCCATTATTTATTCTCCTTCTTTCCGCGTCTAATAATAATCTGTGAAGAAATACCAGTTGCTGCCATAACAGTAAATATTGTAATAACAGTAATAATAGAGACTGGAATAATCACTGGCTCTAGCACGTTCCAAGAAGTCATAAGCCCTACTCCGGCAGGAATAAACATAACTGGCATAATCTCAATTAAAAATTTGCCAGTTTCACGCACCTGATCAAGCTTTAGCGCGCCTGTTAATAACAGGATAAACATAAGTACCATTCCATAGATACTTGCAGGAATAGGTAAAGGCAAAACTGCTTTTAGTATTTCACCAATTAACGATACCCCTAAAATGATAAGAAATTGTCTTAAATACTTCATTTTAAATCATTTCCCTCTTTATAAAATTGTAAAAAACTAGGGCCATTGTCTCTCCCAATAGCCCTAAAACATTATACTACTATTTTTTGACATTTTTGTCCTTTTTCAAGTACCAAACTATAAAATTAATTCCATTCCTACCTTTTGTGGAACAAGACCCATGGCCTCATAAAATTTTTGAGCACCAGGATTGCAGGACCACACATTAAGAGTTACATTATAAAACTCATTTTTTCTAGCGAAATCTACAATATAATTATAAAGTGCAGAGCCTACCTTCTTTCCTCTAGAATCCTCTGCAACACAAATATCATCAATATATAAGGTCTTAATATCAGTTAGGACCGAATCATTTAAAATCTGTTTTTTGATACAAAAGCCATGGCCTAAAACATAATCATTTTCATCTACACAAACAAATACCGGAGTTGATTCATCACTAATAATCTTTTCCAACTCTTCCCTATTATATTTTGTGGCTGGGCCTTTAAAAATATCTGGTCTGCCATTGTGATGAACCATGTCCACCTGTACCAATAATTCTAATATTCTATCGATGTCACTTTCCTTGGCACGTCTTACTCTATTCATTTTCCCCTCCGATTATATTAGTTTGCTTCCTTTTTACTACATATATAATTCCAACCACAGTCGCCACATATTTTCTTGCGAACTCCAGTATCGATTACCTTTTCCTTTACTACCTTTATAAAATTCTCATAGGATATGGACTCGCCATCCTCTAATCCACAGGCCTGCAAAACTCCTTCATCATATCGTTTTACCTGTCCAAAGGAATTGCATTTATTCTCCTCATTATTAGGACAATTGCTACACACCAAATCTGTAGAAACAGTCAACGTAATCTTCTGTTCAGGAGCATTTTCCATTTCCTTTATTACGCGTCCCATATGATCTGTAAAATCCTTGCTATACCCCTTTCCCTCATAAAACTGGAAGCACATTCCATGATGAGGTCTCAAACATTTATCCATTGCCTAATCTCCTAATACATATTTACGGTAAAGTATAATTGTTTTAATCCACACTATCAATAACTAGGCTACTTTTTATTAAGTACACCTAATAAAAACTCTAAAAAATTCATTTAAATTGTATAAAAATGCATTTTTTTAAAATCGTGGTTCGCAAACATTACAAATAATGTTAAAATACCTTGGTATGTCTAGACATATAATTATTTGATTTCTTGAGGTTTTTTAAATTGTTACTTGAATTTTTCAACTTAACTTCTTATTATTGGCCAAGATTATTAGCTGGGCTATGGTTTTCAGTTTTCAATATCTATGTTTTTAATAAATACGGCAAAAAAAATGAGCATATTCTCCGCGATGGCATTATTCTTTTTTTGATATCCAGCGGATTTCTTTCTATTATAGGCGAGGATGTATTTGAAAAATTATATTACTCCGTTGGAAATCTACTTTCCATTCGTGATGAATCAAACTTCTTCTTCATAGCTACAAGCATGGTTGGTGATTCTATCACCGTCTTCTTAGGCGGAATGTTTTTCACTTACTACACAAATAAGAAAAACTTTTTAGGTGCTGCTATTTACCTACAATATGTCTGTCTAGAAAGACTCTGCTCTATAGTTGCCATAAATCAATTGACCTATATTTTATTATATATTTTATTTATGGGCTTCCTATATGCTATTCAAAAAAAGGATTTACCATTTCTTTTTTCTTCCACCACAGTTTCCTGGAGAAGAATATACCTGTATCTTATTGGATTGTTCTATGTATTAGACCTATTATATGGTGCATATTATATTTTCCCAGAATTGCCATATTCTGGAAGATTTTCTCACTATGCTCTGTGGTTAAATGCAGTTGCATTATTAAATAGTGCTTTTGTAGCAGGATATATAAAGGCCAATTATTCCATTGCCAGGGAGCACGATAAAAAAATCAAATATATGAAAAAGCTTCAAAATAGCCAAGAGGATAT
>JAILKL010000012.1 GCA_024693775.1 Pseudobutyrivibrio sp. | reverse complement strand
ATTCAAGGTTTGTTTCACTGTTCAGTTATCAATTTTCTTCTGCTCTGTGGAGCTCCGTGCCCCTCAGTGCTCAGTTATAATATCATCCAGAATCTCAGTTGTAAAGCCTTTTTCGACATTTTTATCAAAGTAAATCTATTTGCCAAAAACAGTCCTTTTGTGTGAATTGTGCTAATATTTTAGACAACTTCATTTTCTCTATAATCTTTTCATCACAGCTTTTATAGGATTGTATAAGACAAGCATCAGCACGAAATTGCCAACGCAGTGAACTATATCCCACATTATCCCAGCTATCCACCAAGGAAATGCTGTAGTAAGGCCGCTGGTAACACCTCCTCCTGCAAATCCTATGAAGAAATATGTAATAGAACATAGCAGTCCAAAGCATAGGCCAAATATACCAGATACTATGGCCCAGAATAATGCAGAATCATTTTTCCTCAGTAGCCATGCAATTATTACTAGCAATGGCCATATATATAGATACATTATCCACCAGGTATTTATTCCATATATGACACCTTCTACTAGAATAAATACTGGAACAACAGCCATCACTTTTCTACCAAAATATAATGTAAACATAATTAACCAAAAGGATGTAAGCTCGATATTTGGTGCAAAACTGAGGGCCATCTTTGACGCCTCAATTAATGCAACCATTAAACCAATCAAAGCTACATCCTTTGTAGTAAAGCTTATGTTCTTTTTAGGAACATTATTCATATTAATATGCCTTTTCGTAGGTCCATGTGTAGGTGTCACCATCTGTAAGTGGCTGCTGATCTGCACTATACTGACCATAATCTCCATTTACATAAAGAGCCCAATATGCGCCATCCTCGTCATATACAGCCTGTTCATCATTGATTACCTCAACCATGATTCCATAGTCACCTTCTGTACCACTATATGAGAAGCTATCATCTGATGCTGCTAAATCATCCATAGCTCCCTTTAAATATTCTGCATCTGTACTTACTTCATATGATAAGCTTTTACCATTTGAATCATTTACCTGAATAGTAACTGTCTTTCCTCCAGCTACTGGTTTTGCAGAAAATTTAAAGTAGAATCCTGCAAATACTGCAATTAAAACTACTAATATAACTGCACCGATTAAAATCTTTTTCGTGTTTTTCTTTTCCATGATGTCCTCCTAATAAAAGCCAGACCCGAAGGCCTGGCTCTCTTTTTTTGTTTTTAATTTTAGAGATTTTCGTCAGCGTATCTTTGAATATTACTTGCATTTGCATATCTAGTAACTTCATCGCCGTTTACAACTACAAGTGTAGGTGCCTGCATTACTCCAAATTTCTTTGTCATGTCTACCTGCTCCTCAGCATCTACAAGGATGTAATCCTCATCCTCAAGGATTTCCTTTGCAAGTGCGCAGTTAGGGCAAGTCTTTGTAGTGAAAAGGTATTTAACTCCTGTTGCTGGCTCTTCTGAGACAACCTCTAGATTAATCTGAGGCTGTGCCTTTGTGGCCTGCTGTGCTTTTTTCTCGCCTGCTCTTCTGCAAACAGAACCAGCGATATCATAAAGCTTTCTGTTCTTGTATTCCTGAGTTTTTCCTTCATTCCAGTTTTGAACTGGACGATAATATCCAGTGATACGACTATAAACCTCAGCTGACTTTCCGCAGTGTGGGCATGTGTAATGCTCACCTGCAATATATCCATGCTCCTTGCATACTGAGTATGTAGGTGACAATGTATAGTAAGGTAATCTGTAGTTTTCAGCAATCTTTCTAACAAGGTTTGCTGCTGACTGCCATGTAGGTAGCTTTTCTCCAATGAATGCGTGGAATACTGTACCTGATGTATAAAGTGTCTGAAGCTCATCCTGAACATCAAGAGCATCAAAAATATCAGATGTATATTCTACAGGCATGTGTGAACTGTTTGTATAGAATGGAGTGTCTCCATCCTTTCCAGCTGTAATAATATCTGGGAACTGTTCTCTATCATGCTTTGCGAATCTGTATGTAGTAGACTCAGCAGGTGTAGCCTCAAGATTGTAAAGGTCTCCATACATCTCCTGATAATCAGATAGACGCTCACGCATGTGATTGAGCACATCCTTTGTAAACTGCTGCACTCTCTTGTCTGTCATATCTGCACGAAGCCAGTTAGCATTGAGGCCAACCTCGTTCATACCAATAAGACCGATTGTAGAGAAGTGGTTGTTGAATGTACCAAGGTATCTCTTTGTGTAAGGATATAATCCCTCATCAAGAAGCTTTGTGATAACTCCACGCTTGATTTTAAGTGAACGAGCTGAGATATCCATAAGCTTGTCTAGACGTGCATAGAAATCTGCCTCGTCCTTTGCCTGGTATGCGATACGTGGCATGTTGATAGTAACAACACCAACAGAACCTGTGCTCTCGCCTGAACCAAAGAATCCACCTGACTTCTTGCGAAGCTCACGGAGATCTAGACGGAGACGGCAGCACATAGAACGAACATCGCTAGGCTCCATGTCTGAATTAATATAGTTGCTGAAATATGGTGTACCATATTTAGCTGTCATCTCGAATAATAATCTATTGTTTTCTGTGTCGGACCAATCAAAGTCACGAGTAATAGAATATGTAGGAATTGGATACTGGAATCCACGGCCGTTTGCATCACCCTCGATCATAATCTCAAGAAATGCCTTGTTAACCATATCCATTTCTTTTTTGCAGTCTTTATATTTAAAATCCATTTCCTCGCCGCCAACAATTGCTGGAAGCTCTGCTAAGTCGTTTGGTACTGTCCAATCTAATGTAATATTAGAGAATGGAGCCTGGGTACCCCAACGAGAAGGTGTGTTAACACCGTATATAAATGCCTCTAAGCATTTCTTTACTTCGTTGTATGAAAGGTTATCTGTCTTTACAAAAGGTGCTAAATATGTATCAAACGAAGAAAATGCCTGCGCGCCAGCCCACTCATTTTGCATAATGCCAAGGAAGTTTACCATCTGATTGCATAATACTGATAAGTGCTTTGCTGGAGCAGAAGTAATCTTTCCAGTGATACCGCCAAGGCCCTCCTGGATAAGCTGCTTTAGCGACCATCCTGCACAGTAGCCTGTAAGCATTGAAAGATCATGAATGTGGATATCTGCGCTGCGGTGTGCATTTGCAATTTCCTCATCATAAATCTCTGAAAGCCAATAGTTTGCTGTAATAGCGCCTGAATTTGAAAGGATAAGACCACCAACTGAATATGTAACAGTGGAATTTTCCTTTACACGCCAATCCTCAACCTTTACGTAACTGTCAACTACATTCTTGTAATCAAGTACTGTAGACTTCATGTTACGCATCTTTTCACGCTGCTTTCTATATAAAATGTATGCCTTTGCAACATCTGTATAACCTGTCTGCTCTAATACATTTTCTACAGAATCCTGAATATCTTCAACGGAAATCTTTCCGTTATTGATTTTGCTCTGGAAATCAGCCGATACTCTGAGTGATAGTAAGCCAATTATATCATCATTGTATTCCTTTCCAGTTGCCTCAAAGGCTTTAGAAATAGCATCATTAATCTTCCCCAAATTAAATTCTGCGATTTCTCCATCTCTCTTGATAACGTCAAACAATTCTACTCACCAATTCCTTTCTTTCTTGAATAATTTCGTCAAAAAAGGACTCTCCCCCTATTGACCTTTTCGGTGCCTTAAATACTTATATTTCGTGAGTTCAGCTAAGGTACTTTCGACTTGAATATAGTTTATCAAAATCTTGCGTGAAGGGTCAATGACTAATCACTATATATAGTGCTTTTCGTCATATTTAACGAAAAACAAATTTTAATTTTGATTATTTTCTAAGTAGAATCACGTTTCAACACACACAATATTTAGTATTTATACATAATTTTGACACACAATATATGGTATAGAAAAAATCAAAAAAACCACCAGATTGGACTCTGATTTTTTCCAATCCGATGGTTTATTCTCAACTAAAATCACTATCTTGTCTGTAAGAAAATTAATTCCTTTGCAGCCTCCTCATCACCAGGATAAGTATCTACATATTGTGTCAATAGTTCACATGCTTCGTCAAATCTACCAAGGTGTTCTAGAGCTGCAACTTTACCTTTTATGAGCTCAGCCTTGTTGTCTATTTTTTCCAAGTCTAATCCAGCCTCATAATAGCCTAAAGCACTCTCGTATTCTCCGCTGGTCATCTCAATATCGCCTAATGTAGCCAATGCATCTGAAGACACCTTGTCTGATGATGCATATTTCTTGAGGAGGGATTCTGCACTTTCGTAATCTCCCTGGTCCTGATAAAGCTTGGCCAAGTATAGATTGGCCTCTATAACATCCTTATCCACAGCCTTTTTAAGGTATTCCTCTGCATCGCCAGTCTGGCCTAATAAATAATAAATACGCCCTTTATAATATATTCCGTTAGCCGATTTATCTGACACATCTAATGCCTCATTCAGATAAACAAGCCCCTGATCTGTATAGCCTAGAGCATCCAGGTTTTCATATATTTCTATATATAATAGATAATTCTTTGGGTTAATTTTTACTGCTGCATCGTAATCTGTAATAGCCTGTCCAACTTCTCCTTCTGAAGCATATATGGAGCCTCTTAGGAAGTATGGTTTATAATTGTCCTCATCATATTTAATAAGGGCTGTGTAGGTGGTAACTGCATCATCAAACAATCCTGCCTTGAACTGAGCAGCTGCCTTGTAGTAATTGATATCAAGCTCTAAATCTGTAACCTTTCCTATGGACATACCTAAGGCCTGATTGAAGGAATCTATAGCAGCCTCATATTCCTTTGAATTAAGCTGCTCTATTCCAGCATCACGCATAGCTACCTCATCTGCATCGTACTTGGAACATGCGCAGGAAAAAATTGCAGTATTTATAATTAATGTTAGTAATAAAATTCTTTTTTTCATGAGATTAATTTTATCAAAGTAACCACTGTTTGTGTAGGGAAATCTTGCAACAACTTTTCAATATATTGTATAATCAATTCATTATATATTTTAAAAACATTTCAACTATTTAAAAGGAGTTATTAATTGGACGTAGACATATTATTAAAACTTATAATTCTCTTATTTTTATTGGCATTTTCCGCCTTCTTTTCATCCGCGGAAACTGCATTAACAACGGTTAATAAAATCAAACTAAAAACTCTTGCTGACGAAGGGGACAAGAAAGCAAAAACAGTTTTGTCTGTTGTTACTCGTCCTAAGAAAATGTTGTCAGCCATTCTTATAGGAAACAATGTAGTAAACCTATCAGCATCATCTCTCGCCACCACGCTGGCAATCAAGATTTTTGGTAGCGCTGGAGCTGGTATTGCAACGGGTATTCTTACATTGCTTATACTAATCTTTGGTGAAATCACACCTAAATCTCTTGCTACTATAAATGCGCTTCCACTTAGCTTGCTATTCGCTCCTATTATTAGCGGCCTTATGTGGATATTGACACCTGTTATTACAATTGTAAATTTTCTGGCTGGAGGATGCATTAGATTGTTCGGTGTTGATCCTGATTTTAAGGATGACACAATAACTGAAGAAGAAATCCGTACTATGGTAGACGTTAGCCATAAAAGTGGTGCAATTGAAGGCGACGAGCGTACCATGATACATAAGGTATTTGATTTTTCTGATGCTACTGCAAAAGAAGTTATGATTCCTCGTATTGATATGACCATGGTGGATGCAGATGTTTCCTATGATGAGCTCATTTCTATATTCAAAGAAGATATGTTCACTCGTATTCCAGTATGTGAGCCAGATACCGAGAATGTAATTGGTATAGTAAACATGAAGGATTTTCTTGGTATAGTTCCTACTGAAAATTTCTCAGTTCGAGACTACTTACGAGAGGCATATTTCACTTATGAAATGAAGAATGTTTCTGATTTGTTTGACGAAATGCGTATGGAATCAGCTGCGCTTACTATTGTTTTGGATGAATATGGTGATTTATCTGGAATGATTACTCTAGAAGACCTTCTAGAAGAAATTGTTGGCGAGATCCGTGATGAATATGATGAGGATGAAGAAGATCCTCTTGTTCAGATTGGTGAAAGAGAATATATCGTACTAGGCTCTATGAACCTGGAGGATTTGTGTGAAATTATTCCACTGGGATTTATCAGTGAGGACTATGACACCATCGGAGGCTATATAACAGGTGAATTTGATCACTTCCCTAAGGAAGGTGAAACCTATGTTTCCAGCGAAGGTGTCATTATAAGAGTCCTTTCTGTTGATAAAAAACGTATCAAAAAATTAAAAATTAAACTACCAGCGTCTATTGAAGCTGATAATTAAAGTTTTCTGAACATAGCATTAGTTCAGCTAATGTCCACTTAAAGCGTGCAAGATTGCCTTCATCAATTTTGGCACCATTAAGTGGACTTTTTGTTTCAAATAAAATCGCACCTAGGCAAATTATTGCGCCAAATATTATTAAATCTAATTTTAATATCAACGTCATCACAATAATGGTGATGCATACAATTCTATTAATCCATCTTTGGAAAGCATATCTTTTAAACTCTTTATCATTTTCTGCCATCCATGCACTCAATAATTGCTTGATATACATTTTTGATTGTTCCTTTGATTGGGCCGATGATGGCTGCAATATAACATAATGAACCAATTCAACTATCCAACAATCCAACTGCTTTGAAATATACCTAAAGGCTGATTCATTTAGGCTATTTTGAAGTGGTGCTTTGTAAGCTCTATTAATGCCCTTTTGAACTATGCTATAAAGCTTTTTTGATGAACACACCTGGCCAAGCACCGATTCTAAAATATCTTCCTCATCCATACTGGCAAGTAATGCCTCAATATAGATTCTGGACATATTGTACCTTTCAATTGCCTTTGCTCTTCTATTGTAGCCAATAAAAAATGCGCAACTGACAATTAGGATCCATAAAAATATGCATCCACTCTCTTGATTAAATAATAATTCCATATAACTCCTGTGGGAAATAAAAATGTGATGGGAATTCACATAGAAAAAGCGACACGCAAAACGCGTGCCGCAATATTATCATAGATTTATATAATTAGTCAATATAATTAGTGAGTCTCTGGCTCTGGATATTCAACACCAAAAGTCTCAACTGTAACCTTTTTCATCTTCTGCTCCTCAACAGGTCTGTCTGACCAATCTGTAGGAACCTCAGCGATTTTGTTGACTACGTCCATACCCTCGATAACCTTTCCGAAAGCTGCATAGTCACCATCAAGATGTGGGCTGTTCTTGTGCATGATAAAGAACTGGCTACCTGCTGAGTTTGGCATCATTGTACGAGCCATAGAAAGAACACCTGGCTCATGCTTTAAGTCGTTCTTGAAACCATTGCTAGTGAACTCTCCGTTGATAGAGTAGCCAGGGCCACCCATACCAGTACCATCTGGATCTCCGCCCTGAAGCATAAATCCTTTGATGACACGATGGAAAATAACTCCATCATAGAAGTTGTGATTAATAAGGCTAATAAAGTTATTAACTGTGTTTGGTGCAATCTCCGGATAAAGCTCTGCCTTCATAACATCGCCATTTTCCATCTCGATTGTCACGATTGGATTCTGTGCCATAATTAATTCTCCTTTTAATTATTTTAATTTCTCAAGAATATCTTTTGCATCTGCAAGATATTCATTTTCTACATCATAAATGCGACCAGCATCAGCTGCAGTAGCAAACTTTCTGTCCATAGGCATCTTTCCAAGAACTGGAAGAGAAAGCTCTGAAGCAACCTCGTCAATGTGGCTCTCGCCAAAGATCTGAATCTGCTTTCCGCAATCTGGACATGAAATATATGAATAGTTTTCAACAATACCAAGAACTGGAATGTGCATCATCTCTGCCATGTTGTATGCCTTTTTAACGATCATCTGTACAAGCTCCTGTGGGCTAGTAACGATAACAATACCATCCACTGGAAGTGACTGGAAGCATGTAAGTGGAACATCACCTGTTCCTGGTGGCATATCAACGAATAAGTAATCGATATCGCCCCACTGAACATCTGTCCAGAACTGCTTTACCACGCCTGCGATAACAGGACCACGCCATACTACTGGTGACTCCTCATCCTCAAGCATAAGGTTGATAGACATGATACGTGTACCATCCTCTGCAACCTCTGGGAATGTACCATCCTCATTGCCTGTAGCTGGACCGTGTACGCCAAACATCTTTGGGATAGAAGGGCCAGTGATATCTGCATCTAAGATACCAACCTTGTATCCTGCACGAGCCATAACTCCTGCTAAAGATGATGTAACCAGTGACTTTCCAACGCCACCCTTTCCTGATACTACACCTATTACGTGCTTTATATGTGAGTTTTTATTAGGTGCCTCTAAAAATGCTGTGTTTCTAACGCCCTTTTTAGCAGCCTCTGCTGAAGGACAGCCCTCACAAGAGCTTCTAGAGCAAGAGCTAGCTGATGAGCAACTACTATTTTCTGCCATTAGTTTATTAGACCTCCTTAAATAACTTTTGTACCATTTATTTGATAGAAGTATCAACACTGTTGATAAATCTCATCTTATCCACTGGCCTATTATATCACAGAGGCCTATATTTGTATGTGTTTATTTATATGAACAATTGGCAATTCAGCATAAATACTAGAGTTGTTTTAAGATTCAACCTAGTATTGAACTTATCCACTTTTTCCACAATTCACTGAATTTTACAGAGGATATAGAAAGTTATCCACAATAGTTATCCACTAACTCACTTTTTTCAAAATATTCCAACATATAACTTTTTAGCCTTCAAAACGATTAATTCTGTTGAAAATTCCAAGATTATAATGGATAATTAGACTCATAATAATATGTTTTTTCGGAGGTATTATGGCTAATACGAAAGAGGTTCTTTCCTTTGCAGTAGAGCTAGGTGATATCATGCTTAGAAATGGTGCAGAGGTTTATAGAGTTGAGGACAGCGTACTGGCTGTTTTAGATTCATATAAAATAAAGGATTATGATGTTTATGTTTTATCGAATGGAATCTTTGCCAGTGCAGAGGAAACCACTGATCACGGATGTTCATTCATTAGACACGTACCAATGCTCCCAATGCATTTAGCAAGAATATCCGCTCTAAACGGATTGTGCCGAGAAGTATGTGCACACACTATTACTTTAGATGAGGCTTGGGAAAAGCTATTGGAATATAAAAAGATTCCATCCTTTTCATTCCCAACACTTATGCTAGCCACTGGAATCGGCTGCGGCGGATTTGCTTATCTATATGGAGGAACACCACTGGATGCTATCATGGCCATAGTGGTAGGAATTATACTTAGAATATTCCTTAATTATTGGAGCAAATACAATTCATCAAAAACAATAACTAACGTACTAGGCAGTGCAATTGTTACTATATTTTCGGTTCTTGTATTTGCGCTTGGTATGCCAGTTCATTATGACAAAATAATTATCGGTGGTATTATGCCTTTAGTACCAGGTATCCCACTTACAAACAGTATCAGAGATTTTATTAATAGCGATTATCTTTCTGGATCTATTCGTCTCATAGATGCTTTACTTACAGCGTTTTGTATTGCTGTAGGCGTTGGTATTATTATTACCATCGCGCACTTAATTGGTGGAGGTATAATAATCTAATGTTACTAAATTATATTCTAGAATTTATTATTGCTATGATAGCCACAATAGGCTTTGCTATAGTTTTTTCAGCCCCACGTTCAGAATTATTTTTCTGTGGACTGTCTGGTGCCATCGGATGGATATTCTATTCCGTTATTTCAGTATCATTGGGCGCTCCAACTTTTGGAAATGTAATAGGTTCTTTTGTCCTTACATTATTCTCAAGAATATTTGCTGCAAGACGAAAGAATCCCGCCACCATCTACCTTATCTCTGGAATATTTCCATTGGTACCCGGCGCGGGAATCTATTATACTTCGTATTATTTAATTATGAATGATATGGCCACCTTTACTCAATATGGTCTATCCACAATAAAAACTGCAGGCGCAATCGTTATGGGAATAATCTTTGGTATGGCATTCCCTCAGAGCTGGTTCAATAAAGTTTTTGGACCTTCCTGTCGTAAGTAATCATACCATTTAGCTCATCTTCGATATCTGTAGCTTGAGTATATACAGCGCCACTTAGTCCCTGGTCCTCCAGGGACTTTATTTTTGCCATTAATTCTTCGTATGCATTCTGCAGGCTGGCAGTGTCCTGGAATTTTTTGTATCCATAAATGGCATCTCGTTTTACATGATTGTTAACCTTCATGGAAAATCCGCCATATTCTGAAACAACATAAGGCTTTTCTGAAAGCTTAACCTTTAAATCTTCAAAATAAATATGCTCTGAAAAAATATCACCGCAGCCCTCATGGAACCATCCGGAAGCTGCATCTATAGGTCTAGAATCATCGATGGACTTCGCAAATTTCAGGCATTCTCTAGCGTCAAACTGGCCCCAGCCCTCATTGAACAAAGTCCACTCTCCTATACATGGAACACTGATAAGCTGGTTTATTGTCTCCTGGCATTCCTGATACCAAACATCCTTGGTTTTTTGTGTGTTTCGGCCAGTAAAGCGCAGAAATATGCGATTCTTATCCCTGGCATTTCCCCATGGCCGCACCACAGTAGGGATATTACAAATCATGTTCATATCGTATTTAGTTCCACCATTTACAATATCCTGCCATACTATCATGCCGATTCTATCGCAATGGAAATACCATCTCATTGGCTCAATTTTGCAGTGCTTTCTGATCATATTAAAGCCTAGACTTTTCAATGTTTCGATATCATAAATCATGGCATCGTCACTAGGAGGTGTCATGAGGCTTTCTGGATAATATCCCTGATCAAGTACTCCATTCATAAATGTAGGCACATGATTTAAAGTCAAACGTGGAATACCATTTTCATCCTTTTCAACTCCAAACTGTCTCATGGCAAAATAAGTCGAAAATTTATCCTTGCCATATTGCACATTTAAAAAGTACAGATTTGGCGCTTCTGGAGTCCAAAGTTTGTATTGATTCAAATATATTTCTACGTAAAACTTGTCATCCTTAATCTCAATTATTTTATAATCAGAAATTAAATCTGGATTTGATGAATTGATAATTAGCTGTCCCTGCATTTCAGATACCTTAACAGTCATTTTTAACATGTCTTTATCAATATCTGGGAACATTTTTATATCCACAACTCTGGCTGGCTGAACCCATTCCATCCACACTGTCTGCCAGATTCCACTTTGGGCTGTATACCACATTCCGCTAGGCTCTAAGCTCTGCTTTCCTCTGGCATATCCTACTCTATCAGTGAAATCTCTGACCTTTACCTTTAACTCGTTTTCACCTTCTACCACATGATCAGTGATATCAAAATAAAAGGAAGTGTAGCCTCCTTCATGCATTCCAACAATATATCCGTTTATTATTACCTGAGCCACCTGATCTACTGCGCCAAAATGTAATAATAATCTTTTATGCTTTTTCACCTTTTCTAATGCAAAAACACGTGTATATTCCAGTGTTTCCTCGGGTTTTAGCACATGATTTTCCGTGCCTGATAATTTAGATTCTGGAGAAAAAGGGACCTCTATGGGTCCCTTGAAAGATACTTGGCCCTGAGAATCTATAATTCTATACTGCCAACGTCCATTTAAATTTATGTAGGATTTTCTCTGTAATTGTGGGCGTGGATACTCCAACAATCCTGTGTATTCAAAATCTGTGGATAACTCATAACGAGCTGCATTTTTATTAACTGGTGCAATTGCTGAGAAAATCTCTTTCCAATACATAACTCCCCCTCCTTGTAAGTCCAACTTTTATATTGAACAAAATCTGATGTTTACCAGATTTGTGTTGATTGCTTTTGTTTTACCCATTTCTTGTATACGTAGGTAAGGCAAATGCTATGAACACTTAATGTCAAAATCCAGCTGCCTGGATATGAGAAGAACAACACATCCTGTGTGTGATGAACCTGAAAATATGTGGCAATCCAAACCAATCTAGATGCACAAGCTCCTAATAATGAAACAACCATAGGAACTGTAGAACGACCTAGTCCGCGAAGACCACCAGTAAGAGTATCCATTACACCACACAAGAAATATGGGCAGCATACCCAAAACAGTCTCAAAGTACCAGCTGCAATAGCATCAGCACTTTCTGTATAGATTCCCAACAATGGTTTTGCAAATAAATATGCTGTATTTCCCATTGCTAGGCCTACAACTGTAACTATACCTAAGCATTCAAAAATAACTTTTTTGACTCTCTTTTCATCTCCTGCACCAAAGTTTTGGCCTACAAAGGTGACGCAGGTCTGAGAAACAGAGTTCATAGAAACATATACAAACCCCTCTATGCTGGCAGCTGCAGATGAGCCCGCTATAACTGCTGTACCAAAAGAATTGATAGATGACTGAATAACTACGTTTGATAGAGAGAAAACTGTACCCTGAACACCGGCTGGTAAACCAATACGAATGATTTTAGATAAGATTCTTCTATCGATGGATATTTCTTTTGGATTGAGACGCAATGCATCTGTTTGCTTGATAAAGAAAGCTGTGAGCAATCCACACGAAATATAATTGGAAGTGACTGTGGCTATGGCAACACCTGCAACTCCAAGGTCAAATCCAATAACTAAAATTAGATTTAATATTACATTTACAACACCTGCTATAGAAAGGAACACAAGTGGATGGCTGGTATCACCTGCAGCTCTAAGAATAGCAGCTAAGAAGTTGTATAGCATAATGGCTGGCATAGCCATGAAATATATACGAACATATAAAGCAGCAAGACCTATTACGTCCTCTGGTGATCCCATAAGCTCAAGCATAGGTCTAGCGCCAAACAAACCTATAAATATTAAAAGTATTCCGCAGATAATAGAGAAGCCTGTGCTGGTATGTACAGTTTTCTTTACATCATCCATATCACCAGCGCCATAAAACTGTGCAGCACAAACGTTGGCACCGACAGAGACACCGATAAATAGGTTTGTCATTAAATTTATAAGAGCAGAGGTAGAACCCACTGCCGCAAGTGACGTTTCACCTGCAAATCTACCTACTACAATAACATCAGCTGCATTAAAAAGGAGCTGAAGTACACCTGATGCGATAATCGGAAGTGTAAAAATAATTAATTTGCCCAAGAGTGGACCGTGTATCATATCTAATTTCTTTGTATTCATGGGATGATTGTATCACTTTCTAGCACTGATTAAAAGCACATTAAGGGCGAGCCATTAAAGGCCCGCCCTTAATAAAAATTAAAGAAAGAAATTATAGGAAAATCTAATTTAATAGATATTATCCACTAAAGTTGATTGATATTATTTGTTAGCTAACTCAGCCTTTAAAGCCTCTGTTAAAGCTGGAAGGATCTTGTTAAGATCTCCAACAATACCGTAATCAGCTACGTCGAAGATTGGAGCTGTCTCATCTTTGTTAATTGCAATGATGATATCAGACTCTTCCATACCTGCTGTATGCTGGATTGCACCAGAAATACCGATAGCAAAGTATACGTTTGGACGAACTGTCTTACCAGTCTGACCAACCTGAAGATCCTTTGGCTTCCAACCAGCATCAACAACTGCACGTGAGCATGATACTGTACCACCAAGAACCTCTGCGAGATCATCAAGAAGCTTGAAGTTCTCAGGAGTTCCAACTCCACGACCACCAGATACAAGAATCTTTGCATCCATGATATCTACTGTATTTGAAATGTTCTTAACAACGTTAAGAATCTCAACGAATTTGTTGTTTTCTACGATTTCTGGGTTGTAGTTAATAACCTCAGCCTTGCGACCAGCAACCTTCTCAAGCTTCTGCATAACGCCTGGACGTACAGTAGCCATCTGTGGACGGTTATCTGGACAAGCGATTGTAGCGATTGTGTTACCACCGAATGCTGGACGAGTCATAAGAAGCTGACCATGCTTCTGCTCCTGACCTTCTCTAGCTACAAGTGGGAAATCACCAATCTCAAGTGATGTACAGTCAGCTGTAAGACCTGTTGCTACTCTAGCTGAAACTGTAGGACCAAGATCACGACCGATAGCTGTTGCACCAACTAACATGATCTCTGGCTTGTACTCATTGATATATGCTGCAAGAGCCTGTGCATATGGCTCTGTACGATATGTCTCAAGTACTGGATTATCGATAACAACAACCTTGTCTGCGCCGTACTCACCAAGCTCGTCTGCAAGTGAGCCAATACCGCTACCAAGTACTACTGCTGTTACGTCTGTTCCTAAATCTGCTGCAAGCTCATGTGCCTTGCCGATGAGTTCGAAGGCAATTGAGCTAAGTTTATTATCAACCTGCTGAGCGAATATAGCTACGCCCTTATATTCTTCTAATGACATTCTATTTGCCTCCTCTTATTAAATTACGTGCTTTTCTTTAAGCTTGCCAACGATGTACTCAACTGACTCCTTAGGATCAAGAGCGACCTTCTCGCCTGCTCCCTTACGAACCTTATCAGAAGCCTTTGCGATCTTTGTTGGAGAACCAGCAAGACCGATGTTTGCGTCATCAAGATCCTTAAGATCATCTCTGCCCCAAACTGTTACTTCCTTGTCAAATGCATCAAAGATTCCGCCTGGAGTCATGTAACGTGGCTCATTTAATTCTGAAAGAGCTGTAATAAGACATGGCATCTTAGCCTTAATCTCGTGATATCTATCCTCGTACTGTCTCTGAACAACTACGCTGTCGCCCTCAACCTTGATGTTCTCAGCATATGAAATAACTGGAAGACCAAGATGCTCAGCGATCTGTGGACCAACCTGTGCTGTATCACCATCGATAGCCTGACGACCTGTGATGATAAGATCGTAATCGATGTTTCTAAGACCAGCTGCGATTGTTGAAGATGTTGCCCAAGTATCAGCACCACCTAAACGTCTATCTGTAATAAGAACTGCCTCATCTGCGCCCATTGCAAGAGCTTCACGAAGCATATCATCAGCCTTTGGAAGACCCATTGTTACAACAGTTACCTTTGCACCAGTTTCATCCTTAATTCTAAGTGCAGCCTCAAGACCAGCCTTGTCATCAGGATTCATAATTGCGAGCATTGCTGCTCTATCTAGAGTTCCGTCTGGGTTGAACTTTACGCCACCCTTTGTATCAGGAACCTGTTTAATACATACTACGATATTCATGTATTTAATCTCCTTTGATTTAATCCTCTCTGTATAGAGCTATACTATCTAAGCATTGATCCAGAAATAACCATTCTCTGAACCTCAGATGTACCCTCGTAAATCTCTGTAATCTTTGCATCACGCATCATACGCTCAACATCGTACTCTCTTGTGTAACCATAACCACCGTGAAGCTGAACAGCCTTTGTAGTTACAGCCATAGCAGCCTCAGCAGCGAAAAGCTTAGCCTCAGCAGCCTCTACAGAGTAGCTTGTCTTGTGATCAATGAAATACTGATCCTTTGTGCAAGCAGCCTTGTATACAAGATACTTAGCAGCATCCATACGAGCCTTCATATCAGCAAGATTGAATGATGTGTTCTGGAATGCAGCGATTGGACGACCAAACTGCTTTCTTTCCTTTACGAAATCGATTGTTGCATCGATTGAGCCCTCACCAATACCAAGAGCTTGAGCAGCGATACCAATACGACCACCATCAAGTGTGTGCATAGCGATACCAAAGCCCTTTCCTCTAGCACCAAGAAGGTTCTCCTTTGGAATACGGCAATCCTGGAAGATAAGCTCGTAAGTTGAAGAAGCACGGATACCCATCTTCTTCTCCTTTGTACCGAATGTGAATCCAGGTGTTCCCTTCTCAACGATGAAAGCTGAGAACTTCTTAGACTTACGTCCCTTAGCATCCTCAACGATATCTGTTACAGCGATAACGATGTAGATATCAGCTTCCTTACCGTTTGTGATGAAGCACTTAGAACCGTTAAGTACCCAAGAATCTCCATCTTCTACAGCCTTTGTCTGAGCGCCCTGAGCGTCTGTACCAGCACCTGGCTCTGTAAGTGCGAAAGCACCAAGCTTCTTACCACTTGCAAGTGGAACTAAGAACTTCTGCTTCTGCTCT
>JAILKL010000089.1 GCA_024693775.1 Pseudobutyrivibrio sp. | reverse complement strand
CGTAGATAACAGACACGCCGAGCCATGGACGGCGAGGCGAATGCCAGCTGAACATGGACGTGAATCTGGCATGGTGTCTGTTATCAAGTAATTCGTTTCGTTTTGTTTCTTAAGCTCTACGACCAATGAAGGCAATTATATACTGCTTGGTTGTAGAGGCTCTTTTTATTTATTCAAGTGTCTGCTTTGTACGTACAGTCCCTTCGAATAGTAAAACGCGTAGAAGGACACCCATACATACGTGATTCTGCCTATTAAGATAATTTAAAAATTCTTCTCGAATTGTTAAAGCGGGGTGGCCGGGAAGGGGCCTTGTGGTGGCATATTAGAAGGGGGGAGAACAGCGGAGGGATGTGTGCTTTAAAAATTGGGTGGAATTTGATAAAATCATCTCTTAAGGAGAGATTATTATGTGGACATTTATTGGTTATGGAAAGACATATTTAGATAAGTGCGGTAGGGATAATATCGGTGCTTATGCTGCCCAGACAGCATACTTTATGATTATGTCATCGATTCCCTTTGCAATGCTTTTGGCGTGGATTGCAGGGTATATTCCTTCCATCAATACTTATGCAAATGAATTAGTTTACGATGTGTTACCAGACGCAGTGACTCCATATGTGGAGAGAGTGGTGGCTATGGTTACACAGGCTTCCTTTGGTGCCATTTCTATTTCGGCCTTAATGGCTGTTTGGTCCTCTGGAAAGGCCTTCCAAAACCTTATGGTTGGATTAAACCAGGTCAATAAAATCGAGGAGACTAGAGGATGGTTTGCTCGCAGACTTAGAGCAATTTTCTATACCTTAATTTTGCTTTCAGTTATCGTTGTAATCATGCTTATGCTTGTTTTTACACAGCAGCTGCAGGATTACTCTAATAAATCTATTGGCGTGCTTGCATATGTTGTAGGTATTAGACCACTGTTCAGGGGATTTTTCCTGTTTTTATTCTTGGTGATTGTCTTTACCTTCCTGTTTTCAGCATTGCCTAACAAAAGGCTTTCATTTTTCAGTCAGCTACCAGGCGGTATTATTTGTGCTATTTCCTGGTATATATTCAGTTTGTTCTTAGCTGTATGGGTAGGCATTTTTAATGGCTTTTCTATGTACGGCGCCTTGGCCACCATGATGATTTTCATGTTCTGGTTATATTTTTGTATGTATTTCATGCTCATGTCTGCAGAGGCAAATGTATTTTTCGAGCAGGCCTTTGGAATGGCATGGATAAAATTTAAAGAGAACTTCAAAGAGAAGTATCTATCCAGGTGGACTACTAAAAATTAGTGTGTTACACTATACAAAGTTGGCTAAGTCTATCTTGGCCAACTTAAAGTGTTATATAAAAGGAAAAAATCATGTTAGTTAAAGATTTTGATTATTATTTACCTGAGGAGTTAATCGCTCAGGACCCATTGGAAAAACGTAGTAACTCTAGACTTATGGTCTTAGATAAAAATTCAGGTGAGGTAACTCACAAGCATTTCTATGAAATAAAGGATTACCTCAAGGCAGGAGACTGCTTAGTTATCAACAACACTAGAGTTATTCCTGCAAGATTGTACGGAGCACGTGTTGGCTCTGGCGGAAAGGTAGAGATTCTTCTATTAAAGAGACTTAGCGACACTCAGTGGGAGTGCCTAGTAAAGCCAGGTAAAAAGGCTCGCCCAGGCATGGAAATCTCATTTGGTGATGGTCTCTTAATAGGAAAGATCATCGATATCGTAGATGAGGGAAACCGTATTATCGAATTTTCATACGATGGAATCTTCGAAGAAATTCTTGATAAATTAGGTGAAATGCCACTTCCACCATACATCACACACAAGCTTAAGGATCGTGACAGATATCAGACCGTATATGCTAAATATGACGGTTCAGCTGCGGCACCTACTGCAGGTCTTCACTTTACACCAGAGCTTCTAGAAGAGATTAAGGCTATGGGAGTTCGCATCGCTGAGGTTACACTTCACGTTGGACTTGGTACCTTTAGACCAGTAAAAGAAGATGAGGTATTAGATCATCACATGCACTCTGAGTACTATCAGCTTACTCAGGAGGCTTGCGACATTATCAATGACACAAAGGCAAAGGGCGGCAGAGTATTTTCTGTAGGCACTACCAGCACTCGTACCTTGGAGTCAGCTGCAGAGCCAGGAAAGCCACTTGAGCCAAAGAGTGGATGGACTCAGATCTTTATTTACCCTGGATACGAATTCAAGGTAATCGATGGACTTATTACAAACTTCCATCTTCCACAGTCTACACTTATTATGTTAGTTTCAGCACTTGCAGGAAGAGAGCACGTGCTCAATGCATATGAAATCGCTGTAAAGGAAAAATATAGATTTTTCTCCTTTGGTGATGCAATGCTTATAACAGATACTTCTTGCGATAAATAAAACGATTAGTTAAAATTTTACATTAGTGAGAAATTAGGTTTTGTAGCCTAAATATATATTAGGGAGGCCACCTATGGTAGATATTATTTCTGAATTAAGCGCCAAGTTCGAGTCGGAGCTTCAGAATATCAAAAATTCAGAAGAATTAGAGAATATTCGTGTTTCATATCTTGGCAAAAAGGGTAGTGTCACAGCTGCCATGAAAGAAATGGGCAAACTTTCTGTTGAAGAGAAAAAAGAGTTTGGTCAGAAAATCAATGTTTTGAAAAATACTGTTGCAGATAAGATTGCAGCAAAGAAGGATGAAATTGCAGCTTTAGAGCTTCAAAAGGAAATCGACAAGGTTCCTGAGTTTGATATTTCTCTTCCTGAGAATTTTGACCAGGGTAGTTTCCATCCTATTACACTTGTACAGCGCCAGTGCGAGACTATTTTCAAGTCTATGGGCTTTACAGTAGAGGATTACAGCGAAGTTGTTACTGATTACGAGTGCTTTGAGTCTGTAAACATCCCTAAATATCATCCAGCACGTGATATGCAGGATACATATTATCTTGAAAATGGACAGCTTCTTAAGTCTCAGACTACAGCTGCTCAGAATGCTATCTACAAAAAATACAGAAAGCAGCTTATCGAAGATGGAACACCTATCAAGGCTATCTTCCCAGGCCGTTGCTTTAGAAACGAAGCTACAGATGCTTGTCATGAAAATACATTCTTCCAGATGGAGGGTGTTATGGTTGGAAAGGATATTTCTATTTCAAACCTTATCTATTTCATGAAGACTATGCTTTCAGAAGTATTCAGACGTGATATAAAGGTTCGTTTGCGTCCAGGCTTTTTCCCATTCGTAGAGCCAGGCTTTGAGCTCGATATCAACTGCCTCAACTGCGGTGGTAAGGGTTGCCCTTCATGCAAGCACTCAGGTTGGTTAGAGCTTTGCCCATGTGGTATGGTTCACCCAAAGGTTCTTGAAGAGGGCGGTATCGATCCTGATAAATATACAGGATTTGCCTTTGGTCTTGGCCTTACACGACTTGCAATGATGAAATACGGTATAAAGGACATCCGTGATTTGAACAGTGGAAATCTTACTAGCCTTGCTCAGTTCACAGATGACGAAAAGTAAGGGAGGACGAATAAAATGTTTATTTCAATGAATTGGATCTCTGATTTTGTTGACCTTAGTGGTTTAGACAAGATGGAGCTTATTGCTAAGTTCTCTCTTGCAACAGCAGAGGTTGAAAACGATATTTTCCATAAGGGTGAGGATTTATCTGGCGTAGTTGTTGCTGAAATCAAATCAGTAGAGCCACATCCAGAGTCAAAGAAGCTTCACCTATTAAAGGTAGACGCAGGCGATGGAAAGCTTACAGATGTTGTTTGTGGCGCTCCAAACGTTCGCGTTGGTATGAAGACAGCATTTGCAAAGGTTGGAGCACAGCTCGGTGATATTACAATCGCACCACGTCCACTTGCAGGATACGAGTCATGCGGTATGTGCTGCTCAGAAAAGGAAATCGGCATTTCTGACAACAACGACGGCATTATGGATATCCTTGAGGATGTTGCAAATGGTACAGATATAAAGGACTTATACGAAATCGATGATATTATCTTCGAGGTAGATAACAAGTCACTTACAAACAGACCAGATCTTTGGGGTCACTACGGAATCGCTAGAGAGTTCGCTACTATTGCAAAGCGTCCACTCAAGGAGCTTCCTACAATCGACCTTAGCAAATATGACAATCTCGAAAAAATCGATATCAAAATCGAGGATGAGCTTTGTCAGAGATACTCATCTTTAAAGGTAGAGCATGTTGAGAAAAATGTTTCACCTATGAACATGAGAATTCGTCTTTTCTACTGCGGTATGAGAGGTATCAACCTCCTTACTGACCTTACAAACTACCTCATGCTTGAAATGGGACAGCCTATGCATGCATTTGATTCTAGAAAGGTAGAAAAGATCCGTATAAAGAGATTCGACAAGCCATTTACATTTACTACACTTGATGGCATCGAAAGAAACATCGATGAGAACACTCTTATGATTTGCAACGACAACACACCAGTTGCTATTGCAGGTATCATGGGTGGTCTTGATTCAGAAATCGTAGAGGACACTACTACACTTACTCTTGAGTCTGCTACCTTCAACGCGGCTTCTATTAGAAAGAGTGCAGTTCGTCTTGCTCACAGAACAGATGCTTCTGCTCGTTACGAGAAGAGTCTTGATCCAGAGATGACAACAGTTGCCATCGCTCGTTTCATGAAGCTCCTTCTTGATATTGATCCTAGCGTACAGGTCGTATCAGCACTTACAGATGAGTATGCATTCCATTATCCACATGTTGCTCTTGATTTCGACAAGGATTTTGTGGATAAGTACACAGGTATCGAGATTACAGATGAGCATATTTTAGATACACTTACAGCTCTTGGCTTCAAGGTACAGCAGGAAGGAAAGAATTTCCATGTAGATGTTCCTTCATATCGTGCCACAAAGGATATTAGCTTAAAGGCAGATATCATCGAAGAGATTACACGTATCTATGGATATGACAACTTCGAGCTTTCTACAACAAACGCTCCTCTTTACCCAGTTCGTATGGCAGAGGACAAAAATGTAGAAGATGAGATAAAGGATATCCTCGTAAAGAGATTTAGACTTCACGAGGTTCATTCATATGTATGGCAGTATGCTGATGAGTACAAGAAATTAGGCATGGAGGTAGAGGAAAACATCAAGTTAGCCAACTCTACAAACCCTAATATAGAGACTCTTAGAAATTCAATCATTCCTACACAGCTTTGTCAGGTAAACTACAACACAGGCTATGCTACTGATTTTGGTATCTTCGAAATCGGACGTGTTGTTGAGGGCATCAAGGAAGATGGCCTTTGCGATGAGAAAAAGAAGCTTTGTATCACATTATTCTCTAAGACAAAGTCACTTGAGACATTATACTTTGAGCTACGTGATATGATTGCTGAGATGGTTGAGGACGTTAGACACAGAGGTCTTACATACAAAAAGCTTGAGGCAACACATTCATATGAGCATCCAAAGAACTTAAATGCTTTAGTGCTTGATGGTACAACAATCGGAAAGATGGGTGTTGCACATCCACTTGTTTCAAAGAAAATCGATAAAAAGGCAGCTATCGTATTTGCGGAAATCGATATTCAGTCACTTTCAGATATCGCTTTAAAGACTATCGAATATGTTGAGCCTTCAAAGTATCCTGCTATCGAGGTAGATTTATCATTTGTAGCAGAGAAATTTGCAGAAATAAATGATACAATAAAAGAGAGTGCATATGCTATTCTTAAAAAGGTAGGAGTAGCCGATGTATATTCTGATGGAAATAATAAGTCAATTACAGTTAGATTGCTCTTCGGTGATGATGAGAGAACTCTTACTCACGAGGAGGTTCAAAAGGTAGTTGATGAGATTATTGAAAAGCTTAAGAATAAGGGTATTAACCTTAAAGCGTAACCTTTAAAAGTAAATAGTTGGGAGGCAGAGTTTTATGGAAGAGAAGAGACGAAGCAAAAGGCTTGATATCGGTGTCCGCGTTGAAATCGAAAGAATCGACGAGGACAATATCACCACTGTAAAGTACATGGAGGTGGAGGTCACAAACATTTCCAAGACTGGCTTGGCATTTAGGGTGCCAGGTATTCAGCTAGAGGAGGGTGCATGCTTTGATGCACGCATCCAGATTTGGACAAAGGAGACCATCGACACAGTATTCAAGGTAGTGAGATCTCAGAAACTCGACGGAGATATGTATGAGTACGGATGTATTTTTGTTGGTATGACTGACACAGATGCACTTAAAATCGAGATATATCAGCTTTTCAACGAATAATAAAATAATATGGGAGACATGTTGTGGATACTAGTATTATTTTTCCAAACCTACATATCACCCTGGAAAATGTTGGTAAAACCTTCTCTATAGGAGGTTTTACCATTGCATTTTATGGGGTAATTATTGCTATTGGTATGTTAGTAGGGGTCAATTTCATCCTCAAAGAGGCCAAGAGAGTCGGATTTGATGAGGATCAGTTCCTTGATATATGCATTATCACAATCGTCATTGGTGTTATAGGCGCTAGATTGTATTATGTAATATTCTCCTGGGACAATTACAAAGACAACCTTCTTAGCATATTCAACCTAAGACAGGGCGGCCTTGCAATATACGGCGGTATACTTGCAGGAATCCTTAGTATCATTGTTCTTAGCAAGAAGAAGGGCCTAAAGGTTTTATCTGTTTTTGATGTGGCCATTTTTGGCGTCATCATTGGTCAGATATTTGGTCGCTGGGGCAATTTCTTTAATAGAGAGGCCTTCGGTGGTTATACAGATGGGCTTTTTGCAATGCTTATTCCTATGAACGCTGTTCGTTCACCACTGGACATTACTCCAGAGATGATTGAACATCTTCAGCAGATAAACGGAGTGGATTACATTTCTGTACATCCTACATTCTTATACGAATCAGTGTGGAATCTTTGTTTATTGATTTTCCTTATTTGTACTAGAAAGAAAAAGAAGTTTGATGGTCAGATTTTCTTTACTTACTTAGTAGTATATGGAATGGGACGATTTTGGATTGAGGGACTTCGAACAGATCAATTGATCCTTTGGGGTACAAACCTTCCAGTTTCACAGCTCCTTGCAGGAATACTTGTTGTTCTTGGCACAGGACTTTATGTTTACAACCTTAAAAAGAATAAAACGGTGGAGTAGTTATATTTTCTATGGGAAAACCCACCACTCAAACTAAATATAATTGTATTTTTTCAAAGACATTGGATTATCCAATGTCTTTTTTTAGTTAAAAATGTTGAATTTGTGGGAAACGTCACCACTTCGCACCACCGGCGAAAATCATTGATTTTTCACGGTTTATGGGTTGCAAATAGAGGGTCAGTGGTTTAAAATATGATTAAAAGTGGAGGAAAGTGGTAGAAAAGTGTCACAAAGTGGTGGAAAGGAGGAAATGCTGATATGTTCATGGGCGAATACAGTCACAATATAGACGCAAAGAACCGTCTTATTATGCCTGCAAAGTTTCGTGAGCAGCTAGGAGAGCATTTCGTAGCCACTAAGGGACTAGATGGGTGCCTTTTCGTATATCCTATGAGCGAATGGCAGACCATCGAGGAGAAATTTAGAGAAATTCCACTTACCACCAAAGATGCCCGTAAATTCTCTCGATTCTTCTTTGCAGGCGCTGCAGAGTGTGACATTGATAAACAGGGAAGAGTGCTTATTCCAGGAAACTTAAAGGAATATGCAGGCATCGATAAAGAGGTTGTTTCAGTTGGTGTTCTTAATCGTATTGAAATCTGGTCAAAGGAACGCTGGGATGACGAGGGGTCTTACGATGATATGGATGATATAGCTGAGCATATGGCTGAGCTTGGTCTAGGAATCTAGGAGGCATATGGAATTCAATCATTATTCAGTTCTCTTACATGAGACAGTAGATAATTTAAATATCAAGCCAGACGGCATTTATGTTGATGGCACATTAGGTGGTGGCGGCCATTCATTTGAGATTGCCAGCCATCTCACCACTGGTCATTTATACGGATTTGACCAGGACACAGACGCCTTAAAGGCGGCTGGAGAGCGACTTGCTTGCTACGGCGACACAGTCACAAGAATTCATAGCAACTATGAGTTCATGAAGGAAAGACTTGCCGAGCAGGGCGTCACAAAGGTAGACGGCATCATGCTTGATTTGGGAGTATCTAGCTTTCAGCTAGACGAGGCCGACAGAGGCTTTACCTACAGAGTAGATGACGCACCACTAGACATGCGAATGGACAAGGACAATCCTATGACGGCAGCTGACATAGTGAACACTTACTCAGCTGAGGATTTAACCAGAGTTCTATTTACATACGGGGAAGAAAAATTCTCTAAGCAGATTGTTAGAAACATCATTAAGGAAAGAGAAAAAGCCCCAATACTTACAGCCGGACAGTTAAATAAAATAATTGCTGAAAGTATTCCAAAGAAAGCTCAGGTTGGCCAGGGACATCCTTCAAAGAGAACCTATCAGGCCCTCCGTATTGAGCTAAACAGAGAGTTAACTGTCCTAGAAGATCATATTGACGACATGATCGATTTACTAAATCCAGGTGGAAGGCTATGTATTATCACATTCCATTCCCTAGAGGACAGAATCACAAAGGTGGCTTTCAAAAGAAACGAAGACCCTTGTACTTGCCCAAAGAATTTTCCAGTTTGTGTTTGTGGCAAGAAATCAAAGGGAAAGGTAATCACCAGAAAGCCTATTCTTCCTAGTGAGGAAGAGCTGGAACATAATTCCAGATCAAAAAGCGCAAAGCTTAGAGTTTTTGAACGAGGATTGTAAGGAGCAGATTTATGCAGGAGATGACATACTATTATTCAGATGGAAATGCAGTTAGAAAACCTGAAGTATCAGTGCGCCCTGCTAGAAGTTTGCCTACACGCCAACAGCGTGAGCGCGAAAAGCGTGAGGAGGCAAAGCGTAGACAGAAGATATCAGACCGAAGAAAAGCAGCTGCTCTTAGAAGAAACAGAATTTTGACAGGCTATATGATTGTTGCAGTAGTGTTAGCTTGCGTTATGCTTGTTGGGTATGTGGCTTTACAGACAAATGTTAGTACTAGAATGAATCATATTGCAGAATTGCAAAATGAGCTTTCTACCTTAAATGCTGATAACAATGCTACAGAGAGTAGAATAGCAACCACTACAAATCTTTCAGATATAAAGGACAAGGCAATTAACGAGCTAGGAATGGTGTATGCAACTAGTAGCCAGATAGTGTATTATAGTATAGATGGTAATGACTATATGAGCCAGTACCACGATATTCCATAGAAAGCATATTATAATGGCAAAAAATAGTAGGCAAAGACCAAAATTAAAAAATAAACTATTTAAAAGAATGCAACGCAAGCTCTGGTTAGTTTTTGGAGGTGTTTGTATTCTTTTTGTTGTTCTGATAGGACGCATCATGTATATCCAGTATTCTAGTGGAGATACTTATGAAAAGGTGGTTCTTTCTCAACAAAACTATAACAGTACTACCATACCATTTCAGCGAGGCAATATTGTTGATGCCAGAGGCACTGTGCTTGCCACCAGCGTGGATGTGTACAATGTTATTCTTGATTGTAAGGTTTTAAATGCAAATGAAGAATCCATCGCTACCACCATCAGTGCTGTGGGAGAGTGCTTCTCAGAGATAGATACAGATGACATAAAGACTCAGCTTTCAGATCATCCAAAGGCACAGTATTATGTGCTTGCCAAAAAGGTTCCATATGAGGAAATGGCCTCATTCCTTGAGCTAAAGCAGTCAGATAGCTACAAAGGAAAGGTTTACGGCATCTGGTTTGAAAAGGAATACATCAGACAGTATCCATACAACACATTAGCAGCAGCCACACTTGGCTATGCTAGTAGTGGTAACGTTGGTGTTATCGGACTTGAAAACAAATATTCAAATGAGCTAAACGGTATAAATGGACGTACATACGGATATCTCAATTCAGACAGCAATCTTGAGCAGACCACAATTGATGCCACAGCAGGTAACAATTTGGTTCTTTCTTTAGATGTTAATATTCAAACAGTAGTTGAGGATGCCATTGCCCAGTGGAATGCATCCACATTAGAGCAGTGGAACGAGGATCACCCTGATGATCCAAAGACACAGGGCTCTAAGAACACAGCAGCTATTGTTATGAATCCAAACACAGGAGAGATATTGGCTATGGCCCAATATCCATCCTTCGATTTGAATAATCCTAGAGATCTATCTACATATTATACCGAGGAAGAGATTGCAGCTATGTCAGAAGAGGATAAGATGAACAAGCTTAATTCCATCTGGCAGAACTTCCCAATCACACATACCTATGAGCCAGGTTCTACCTTCAAGCCATTTACAGTGGCAACAGGTCTAGAGACAGGGACACTTAGCGGTGACGAGACTTATACCTGCAACGGATTCTTGTCTGTAGGTGGATATGATATTCACTGTGTTAACAAAAATGGACATGGTGTCGAGACTATCCAGGACGCACTTTCAAATTCCTGCAACGTGGCATTGATGGAAATGAGCTTTGCCATCGGAGCAGAAAATTTTGCAAACTATCAGGAATTATTCGGTTTTGGACAAAAGACAGGCATTGATTTGCCAGGCGAGGCCAGCACAGCTGGACTCATTTACAGCGAACCAGATTTGGAGCATGATGTAAACCTTGCCACCAACTCATTTGGACAAAACTTTAATACAACAATGGTTCAGCTGGGCTCAGCTTTTTGTTCTCTTATTAATGGAGGCAATCTATATGAGCCACATTTAGTTAAAAAGATTACTGATTCAAATGGAAATACAGTAAAGGAAATCGAGCCAAATGTTTTAAAGAAGACAGTATCTCCAGAGGTTGGAGATATGATGAGAGAATATCTCTACAATATCGTTGACAGTGGTACAGGTAAAACTGCTGGCGTTGAAGGCTACAAAATCGGTGGTAAAACAGGTACAGCCGAGAAGATTCCTAGAGATCACACCAATTACCTTGTTTCATTTATTGGCTTTGCTCCAGTAGATGACCCACAGGTGGTTGTTTACGTAATTGTAGATGAGCCACAGGTTGATCATCAGCCTCACAGTAGCTTTGCTCAGGAAATTTGTCACAATATTTTTGAGCAGACACTTCCATATCTTGGAGTTGCTCCAGAATTATCTGAGGATGACGAGGCAGCTGCAGCGGCAGCACGTACAGAGGCTGCCACTACTACAGAGGAAGAGGCTACAACAGATGTGCCTGAGACAGAAGACTCAACAGCCGATCCTACAGAAGCACCTGTAATCGAATAAAAAATTTTAGCAAATTTTACATACTCAATTGGTATAGAGTGTAAATAGAATTGTTTAGAATTGGAGTTTTAAAAATGTTTAAAGTATTTTTACCAATGTTGGTAGCATTTATTATTGTTTTAATCTTAGATCCAATCTGTATACCTATTTTACGCAGATTAAAAATGGGAAATACAGAAAGAGAATATATCAAAGAGCACAAGGCAAAAAACGGAACACCTTCCATGGGTGGAGTTATGATTTTGATTTCCTTTGCCATTGTAGGCTTCTATTATGCTAGAACATGTCCACATATTTATCCTATCCTTTTTGTTACTTTAGGATTTGGTGTTGTTGGATTTATAGATGATTTTCTAAAGGCTGTAAAGAGACAGGCTGATGGTTTAAAGGCTTGGCAGAAAATGCTTTGCCAGATTGCTATTACCACAGGCTTTGCAGTATATATGGTAAAGTATTCAGATGTTTCCTTAGAGCTTAGAGTTCCATTTACAGGAGCATATCTTGATGCTGGCTGGCTTGCAGTGGTTATCCTTTATTTGGCAGTCCTTGGCACAGTAAATGGTTCCAACTTTACAGACGGTCTTGATGGACTTGAGACATCTGTTACACTTGCAATCTGCGGTTTCTTTGGTGTTGCATCAGCTACACTTATGTCAGATATCACACCTGCGATCGCAGCTATGGCCGGTGCATTATTTGGATTCTTAATGCACAATGTTCACCCTGCAAAGGTTTTCATGGGTGACACAGGCTCACTTGCCCTTGGTGGATTTGTGGTTACTACAGCTTATATGCTTCAGTTGCCATTATTCATAGTTATTGTTGCCCTCATTTATTTAGTTGAGGTTCTATCTGTTATTTTGCAGGTAGGTTATTTCAAGCTTACACATGGAAAACGTATCTTTAGAATGGCCCCTATTCATCATCACTTCGAGTTAGGCGGCTGGTCTGAGGTAAAGGTAGTAGCAGTATTTACTACAGTTACTATTTTCCTTAGCGTTTTCGCATACTATATTCTTTAATGATTTTGTGTCAGGGGAGGGCATATGTCTAGAGGCAGTGAGTTAATAGCCGAGAAACGTGCGGCTAAGAGACGGTCAAAATTGAATAAAATGCTAAATTTTGACTATACACTCCTTTTGATTGTTGTCTTTATTTTGGCATTTGGTTTTGTTATGCTGTACAGCACATCAGCTTATGCAGCATCCTTAAAGCAGGGAGATAGTACCTATTATCTAAAACGACAAATGACAGCGGCGGTTCTTGGCTTTATAGGTATGGCCTTTTTTACAAAGGTTGACTATAGACACTGGAGACCATTAGTTGATGTGTTTTATATCATTTCCATTGGACTTTGTGTCGCAGTTATTTTCGTTGGTACCGAGCTCAACTCTTCATCTAGATGGTTGAACGTCGGCGGTGTGTCGGTGCAGCCTTCTGAAATAGGAAAGGTTGCAGTTATTCTTTTGGTGGCACATGTTATTTCTAGAGCCCCAAAGGCTCAAAGAACTAGACAGGGTACACTTTTTACACTGGTTTTAGTTTTCCCATTGTTTGCTGTGGTTGCTTATAACAACCTTTCTACAGCTGTTATTATTTTCGGTATTGCATTTATCATGGTATTTATCGCTTCGCCAAAGTTCATGGACTTTATTGCCATGGCAGGAGCGGGCGTTGTAATGGTTATTCTATTTATTTCCATAGAAAGCTATCGAGCAGGACGTATAGATGCATGGCTACATCCTGAAAAATATACTACCGATACCGCATATCAGACTATGCAGGGCTTGTACGCCATTGGTAGTGGTGGCCTTTTTGGCAAAGGACTTGGAGAAAGCTTACAAAAATACATTGTTCCTGAGGCTCAAAATGATATGATTTTCTCTATTATTTGTGAAGAGCTTGGAATATTTGGCGCTATTTGCGTCATTCTTATGTATATCTTGCTTTTATACAGGCTTTTATACATTGCAAATCATGCAAAGGATATGTTTGGTTCATATATTTGTATAGGAATCATGGCACATATTTCATTGCAGGTTATTTTAAATATTGCCGTTGTTACAAATTCTATTCCAAATACAGGTGTTACGTTGCCGTTGATTAGTTATGGTGGTACCTCCGTGGCGATTTTGCTGTCGGAAATAGGACTGGCCTTAAGTGTTTCAAAAAATATGGAGTTTAAGGACGACGAATATGACGCGTAGAAGACCAAAGAAGAAAAGACGGCAAAAAACGGGCCTTGTGCTTGTCATAATTGAAATAATACTTGGAATAGCAATTTTAGTTGGTATACTAGGTGGATTAGCTTATTTCCTTTGTCCACTGCAAAGTGTCAAGGTGGAGGGCACAGATCTCTACACAGACGAGGAGATTACAGGCTATATCTTAGACGATGAGTATTCTGTAAACACTGTTTACGTATACATAAAGAACAAGCTTTTCCCAAAGGGAGATGCAGAGTTCATTGATTCATTTGATGTTTCCATGACCGGATTAAATTCCATTACTATTCACTGTAAGGAAAAATCCATTTTAGGCTATATGGAGGCAGAGGATGGAAACTATATTTATTTTAACTACAATGGAGTAATCGCAGAAATCTCTGCTTCTTATGTTGAAGGGTACATGAAGGTAGAGGGCGTTACCTGTGAGGATCCAAAGGTAGGAGATACTTTATCAATTGGTGCAGATGAGGTGGGATATCTTACCTCACTAATAAAACTTCTACAGAAGAACAGTCTTATGCCAAATGTAATATCCTATGATGAAAAGGGATATGTTACATTAAAGTATGACACCTATGACATTTCTCTGGGAGGTAGCTATTACCTCGAGGAGAAAATCGACCGTATAGTGTATCTATTACCCAACATTGAGGGAATGTCGGGTACACTACATCTAGAGAATTTTTCTACTACAAACACAGATATTGTGTTTGAAAAGAGTGATTCGGCTGAATAATTTCTTTAGATTTTTTAATAAAAATGGTTGCGAAATAGGCTAAAAAACTATAATATGATAATAGTATTTTAGAATACGTTTGGTATTAGAAATTTTTCGACCTCCCGTAGAGGTTTAATAAAAGGAGGATATGGTTTTGATTAACATTACGACTGAGGAGACAGGGGCACCTGTCAGAATCATTGTTGTCGGTGTCGGCGGCGCAGGCAATAATGCAGTAAAGCGTATGGTTGAAGAGGGTATTGGGGGAGTTGAGTTTATTGGAATCAACACTGATAAGCAGGCGTTAGATTTATGCAAGGCGCCTACTCTTTTAGCTATAGGTGAAAAGACTACTGGTGGAAAGGGCGCAGGAGCCAATCCAGAGGTAGGTGCGCGCTCAGCAGAGGAGAGTGCTGAGGATATTTCGGCTGCTATTAAGGGAGCCGACATGGTATTTATTACTTGTGGTATGGGCGGTGGTACCGGTACAGGTGCTGCTCCAGTTGTTGCAAAGATTGCAAAGGAGCAGGGTATCCTTACAGTAGGTATCGTTACAAAGCCTTTCCAGTTCGAGGGAAAGCCTCGTATGAACAATGCTCTTAGTGGCATCGAGCGTCTAAAGGAAAATGTTGATACACTTATTGTGATTCCTAACCAAAAGCTCGTTGAAATTTGCAACAAGAGCATGGGTATCGGTGAGAGCTTTAGAATGGCTGATGGTGTTCTTCACCAGGCAGTTCAGGGTATCACTGATCTTATTACAAAGAATTCACTTATCAACCTTGACTTCGCAGATGTTCAGACAGTTATGAAGGACAAGGGATTAGCACACGTAGGTATCGGTTCTGCTAAGGGAGATGAAAAGGCTCTTGAGGCTGTTAAGCAGGCAGTTGCTTCTCCACTTCTTGAGACAAGCATTTCTGGTGCTACAGATGTTATCGTTAATATCTGTGGTGATGTAGGATTAAATGATGCTTCTGAGGCTACATCTTACGTTCAGGATATGACTGGTGCAGATGCCAATATCATTCTTGGTATCACAGTTGATGAGAACATGGATGACGAGGTTTCTGTTACTGTTATCGCTACAGGACTTGGCGAGCCAGCTCCAGCAGGCAGCTTCCGTAGCACAACAGGTATGGTATATAGCCAGCAGGCTAGAACCACAGGTTCTGATGTACTTTCAGGCATGAGAGGCGCAGCTGCTCCAGCTAGCCAGGCAGGTGTTACAAACACACCTCCAGTTGTAAACAGAGTTGTTACACCAACTCCAGCACCAACACACATGCCAACTAGACCTACAGCTCCTACAGAGAGCTCAGTTCCAGAGCTAAACATCAAAATGCCAGACTTTATGAATTCAATCAGAAAATAAAATTACTAATCAAGACTTAAATATAAGATTTAAGGCATCGCTTTATAGCGGTGCCTTTTTGTTGTCTAAAAGCCGTTTGAAACAAAAAAATGCCGTTTATACCAAAGGAATTGCTGCCATCACGAACCTATATTTATAATATGGTTGAGAATAAGAGGAATGTAATTATGGAAAAATTATTAGAGGTTAAATCCCTAAACAAGAATTATAATGACTTTTCTTTAAAAGATATTTCCTTTTCGCTTGAAAAGGGAAAAGTTACAGGCCTCATTGGAAAAGCGGGGTCTGGTAAGACAACACTTTTCTTATCTATTTTAAAACTGATAAATATAGACTCAGGTGAGGTTATATTTGACGGGAAAGAAATTACTAATTCCAAAAAAATAACTGAAATTTCATATCTAGAATGCGACAGAACGCTTTATCCTGAGATAATAGGATATGACTACAAGGAGCTTATAAAAAGCGCTTACAAATATCAATGGAGTGAGAATATATACTGCAGATATTTGGAAACTTTTTTTGTAAATGACAATTACAAGCTATCGGAGTACTCACCACTTACAAAGATAAAGTTTTTCTTGGCAGTTGAGCTTGCAAAGAGTCCAAAGCTTTTAATACTTGATGAGCCAACAGAGGGTGTTTACACATCTGAGAGGGCAGAGCTTCTAAATATTATTCGAAAAATTGCTAATGACGAAGATATTACAATTTTATTTTCATCAAAGTCAAAGGATGAAATTACATTAGTGGCAGATAATGTACTTTATTTAGAAGATGGTGAGCTTCTGTTAGATATGAGCATAAAGGCAATGGAACAGATGAATGACTTCAAGTATTTTACAGGAGGAAAGAAGATTGTCTAACTTAATAAAAATGGATTACATTATTACCAAGAAATTTATAATAATGTCATTGGTTTATAGCATGATATTTCCTGTAATTATGATTTTAGATATTTATAGACGTGACATGCTGGTGGATTTCTTTGTTCCACTTGTGTTTGTTACAGCTCCTCTTGCTTGTATAATGAGCAAAGAGGATACCAAGAGTGTATTGATACTTCAAAAGATGCTTCCATTTAGTACAAAGGAGTTTGTAGGAGCCAGATATCTGTTTACACTTTCCTTGGTGGTTATGAGCGAAACAATATTAGCCATAATGAAGGTAGTTGTATATGGTCATAAAGATTTTAGAGAAGTGGTTGTTGGATTATTACCAACCATGATGATGTTTATGATTTGCTTTGCTGTTTATTTGGCAGCATATTATTGGAAGGGCTTCAGTGCAGCGCAGATTTTTTATTACTCTATGGTCATTGTTATGATCTTTGGAAGATATGTGCTAGCTCGTTTCTTTACAGATTTATTAGACAACACTGTAAGCAAGGCGGTCTTCCTAATCCTTTTAGTAGGTATTGTGGCAGCATCCTTTATTTTATCCTGCCACTTTGAAGATAATAAAAAGGTTGATATGAAATAATTGTTGTTTGCAACAAAAATATGCATTTTGTCACTTTTCTCTTGCAAGTAACTAGGTTTTATGGGAGACTATGGCTAGTTTAAATAGTGCGACGGAGAAAGGGGGACTCAACATGTTTTCACCATTTGTAAACTTATCAGTTAGTTTTAATTCATTTTTTAGACTATTTTTCTAGTAATTCATTAGGAGCCGAAAAACGGCTCCTTTTGTTTTGCATAAAATTTTGTTAATATATTCGTCGGAGGATTATAGATGTTTTTAATTGGTATATGCGATGATGATGGAGCAATTCGTGAAAGTATAAAAGAATACGTAAATACGTTTTTTAAAGACAAGGATGTCGAGTATAACACTATAGAGTTTTCAAATGGAACCGAGCTGATTTCCTGGGATAAGGATGCTAAAGAAAGTATTGATTTATTGTTTCTAGATGTGGAAATGCCAGGAATGAATGGCATCGAGGTCAAATCTCTTTTAGAAAAAAGTGATAATGTTGAGAGAATTGTCTTTGAAACCAGTCATATAGAAAGCATGCAGGAGGCCTTTGGCCTAAAGGTGGTGGGCTTTCTTATGAAGCCGGTAAAGCCGGAGGATATAAATCGTAGATTAAATGATTGCTATTCAGACTATATAAATGATAAAGTAATTGAGATTGAAAATGATAAATTTATAAAGGAATCTCAAATTAGTTATATAAAATCTAGTGGCAATTATTGTGATATCTATTTAATGGATGGCCAGTGTATAAAGGCAGTGAGAAATTCATTGTCTGCGTTTAAAAGGCTTTTAGGTGAGCCATTTATTCAAATCCATCGTTCGTATTTAGTAAACGCATATAATCTTAAAAAGACAGATAGAGCAAAGGTTATATTAGAGGATAATACTGAATTGCCAATTGGTAGAAATTATATAAAAACATTTAGAGACTCCTATAAGAATATTGCCATTAAAATGGCTCAGGGACGAATTTAATGCTAGATGAATTATTTAAATATTTATATTATTACACAGA
>JAILKL010000063.1 GCA_024693775.1 Pseudobutyrivibrio sp. | reverse complement strand
TCTACAAAGTATAGCGAGTATGTACGAGTAAAGGTTAGAAAATACTGGGTAAATGAAAAGGCTGGAGTTCTCGAAAAGAATACATCATTAGATCCAGCACTGATTAAGCTAGACATTGATGAGTCTGTTTGGTTCAAAAATCCAAATGAATCTACTGAAGAAGAGGATGTTTATTATTATTGCAATCCACTTTCAAAAGCAGTAGAGGGCGAGTCAAATAATGCATTGCCATTTATAACAGGTGTGACAATTGACAATCAAATCACCACAGAGGTTGTTCTTGAAGGTGGTACAAAGAATGAAAATGGTTCCATCACAGGCAATGTTACCAACAAATATATTTATGACAATGCATCTTTTTACATTGAAATAGAGGCTGATGCAGTGCAGTCGCACAATGCAGAAGCAGCCATCTATGGAGCATGGGGCGTTCATGCTACATCTACAGCGGAGGATGATGGCACACTTACATCAATTGATGGAAATGCTACTGGAAGATAGAGGAGAATAATATGAAAAAGTTAAAATTCAATATGGTTCTTGCTCTTTCATTACTTGTGGCAGGGCTTGGAATTAACAATATGACAGCAGAGGCTGGCACATCTAAGCTAGAGTGGACGGTTCAGTACAATGGTGGAAACAGTTTTGAGACATTAGGCAAGGATGCGCAAAAGAGCACCTTAGAAAACGTAATGCCTGGTGATACATTGCAGTATGTTGTTACCTACAAAAATGCTTCAACTACAACTAATGATTTCTACCTTAATGCAGAAATCCTTAGTTCATTAGAGGACAATTCAAACGATGATACTACAGCGCAGGGCGGTGCATACTCATACAAGGTTTCATATGATTTAAATGGTACAACAACTACTGTTTTTGACAGTGAAACTGTTGGTGGTGATAGCACTGAGGTAGCAGGTCTTGATCAGGCAAAGTCAAACGGAGCCTATGTAAATGTTGGACAGCTTGCAGCAGGACAGTCTGGTGTAGTTACAATCGAAATTCAGTTAGATGGAAATTCTCAGGACAATTCCTATATGGAAAAGTTCGCACAGCTCAGCGTACAGTTTGCTGTACAGGATTCAGCAGAAAATAATGGTGAGCATACTATTATCAATAAAGAAAATACAGTTACTAAATATACAACCTATAAAATACCTGGTGGTACTGAGATAGTTTATATAGATGATGATACCTTGGTTCCACTAGCTGGTGGCAGCAATCCTCAGACAGGCGATTCTATCGTACCTCTTGTAGTATGTGGAATTGCACTTTTAGTGGGTATTGCATTTATCCTTCTCTATTTCAAAATGACTAGAGATGAGAAAGAGGAGGTGGCCTAAATGAAATTATCTAAAAAGCTTTTAGGCTTCGTAGCCTCGTTTGTATTTATTCTTTCATTAAGCATTGCCATTCCTATGGCAGCAAATGCAGAGGAATATACTTATACAATCAAGGTTGTTTTAGGTGGCTCTGGTGATGAGGGGGCTTATTTTAATACAGATTTAGGCCTTTCCGTTCCAGACGATGCTCAGGTCGAATTAACAGATGTTAATGAAGAGACAAATACACCACAGACATTAATTATTAAAAATCTAAAATATAACGATAATGTCACATTAGACCCAAGTCAGATGGTTGGATTGACACCACAGACCAAGCTTGATGATCAGGGAAATGAAGTATCATATCAGAAATACTACATTAAGGGTATAAGAATCGCTGGAATGAATACAGTTTTGCATGCTCAGTCATTTCAGGTAGAGTATGATGAGACTTTTGTAGTAGCATACGGTGTTGGCGAAGTTGTTCCATATATCGTTAATTACGTAGATCAGGATGGAAAAGCACTGGCTGATTCATTAACAGGCTACGCTCCAGCAGGGGAAGAGCTTTATGTTCCATATCGTTATATTGCGGGATATCAGCCAAATACATACAACTACCACACAAAGAGCCTAAAGGCTCCTGTAGATGACAAGCCATTTGAGTTTACATTCAAATATACAAAGGGTGGTACAACAAGCGTTGTTGAAAATACAACTGAGGTTACAGAATCATCTGTGGTTGTAGGAGATAAAGAATATTCTTATCAGGCTGTTAGACGTTCATCTAGTCATTCTACTGAGACCACTACTACAGGCAACAATGGCAGAAACACTAATAATGCCAACGGCAATAATAACGGTGAGGATGCCAACGCAGGTGATGACGCTAACGCTAATGCAGCAGATGACAGCGCCACAATAGAGGATGAGGGAGTACCTCAGGATATAATCGATATCGATGATGAAGAAGTCGCAAAGGCAGGTAGCGAAAGAGATAGATTTATAAGAAATATGATAGTTGCAATTATTATTGCAATAATTTCTATAATTGTAGTGCTTGTAGCTATGTACAAAGCTAATCAGTCTAAGAAAACTGTAACAGTAGAAAAGACCGATTCTAAGAAAAATAAATAACATTATGGAGTGCACTAGAGCACTCCTTTTTTTGCCAATAGTTGTCATTTCATGCCATAGGCAGGACAATGGGTTGAGATTTTTGGTATCATGTTTAAAAGTCGAAGAATATAAATCGACATTTATCGGGGGCTATATGAAGGGGAAGAAAAATACGGTAAATAAGCTTTTCGGCGTGGGGGCCGTGATGGTTGCAGGACTAGTTTTGGCTATTTATGTTTTTGCAATGTCATTATCGTTACCTACAGAAGAAAGTGCTTCATCCAATGAGACAAGACAAGAAACTACATATACAGAGGCAGCTGATGTTGAGGTTGGAGATGAGGTTTCCATAGAAGACGAGCAGGTGGCCTTGGCAGGAGAGAAACAAAATGACCATAGAACCATAATTGCCATAGCTTTCTTTAGCTTTGTGGCGATTACAGCTATGTCATTTACTGTTTTCGAATCTGTTCGTGATAATATTGATAAATAAGTTTTGTATTCAAGGAGATGGCGTCAGCTGTCTCTTTTTTTATGAAAGGATTATGGTAGAATATTTGATATGGAAAAGATAGTGAAGATTATTGGGAATATTTTAATAGTTGGGGTTTTGTTGGTTTGCTTGCCTATAGTTATGGGCAGAGCTTTCGGATACCAGGCGTTCAATGTAATATCAGGCTCTATGGAGCCGGAGATTTCTGTTGGATCCCTTGTGTATGTTCATAGTGCAGATTTTAATGAGATAGAAAAAGGTGATATCATTGCATTTCAGTCCGGCGCCAGCACAGTGACTCATAGAGTATCAGCCGTCGACTCTGAAAAAATGCTTTTCACCACAAAGGGTGACGCAAATAACACAGAGGACTTTATGCCGGTGGCGTATACCAATGTAATTGGAAAGGTGGTATTACACATTCCTGTACTAGGATATGTGGCAGCGTGGCTTTCTGAGGCTGTCGGAAAGATAATTGCTGGAATCATATTATTGATTGGCGTAGCGTTATCCTCTCTATCAGAATCCAAGAAGCTGCCAGAAAAGGAGACAAAGAAAGCCTCTAAAATTAATCCAAAGATTATATTGGCTCTTGGCCTTATAATAATCGTAGGCAGTTTGGGTGGATTTACCTACATCTACATGGGATATCAAAAGAGCACTAGTTTGTATAGCAGTGTTAGCGAAAAATATGCTCCAGTCCAGGAGGATACAGAGTGGTACGATATGGTGGATGTGGATATGGATTCACTTTCTAGCTATAATCCCGATACTATCGGATGGATATATGTGGAGGGAACCGATATTAGTTATCCTATTATGTACTCTGGAGATGATGAGACCTATTTACGTACTACCATCGACAAGCAATATGCTACTGCCGGTAGTATTTTTCTAGAGGGTTATAATCTGCCTGATTTCACAGACAGTCATGATATCATCTATGGGCATAACATGAGAAATCTTTCAATGTTTGGAAAGCTAAAGTACTACAAATCAGATGAGGGTTATCTAGATGAGCATCGGTACTTCCAGATTATTACAGCCGATAAAAAGATGAGATTTGAGATTTTCTCATATTTTGATACAGAACCTGCCTCATGGGTTTATGCAGTGCCATATTCTGACTCGGAAGAGTTCGGCGATTATATCAATCAGCTCAAAAGACACTCATATAAATCCATAGAAAAAGCAGATGAAGTTACTTCAGCAGACAAAATCGTTACACTTTCGACATGTTCTTCATCTGGCATGAGATTTACTCTACATGGAGTATTAGTGGATACATATTAAAGCGTAAAATATATCAAAAACATCTAAAATAAAAGCCTTGTAGACCAGGTGCAACATAAGTGTTTACAAGGCTTTATCTATCTTAATTCTACACATGTTGCATATTTCTTTTAAAATTTAAAATCTCCAATATTTCTCTCGCGGTCAAAAAGTTATTCTGACTATAGTCAATTAATTAATACCCACATATTGTATAACATAACGCGAAAACTCTTGCCATTTTCAGACAATTTCTTGCCAGTTCACAGACTTGTCACAAAATAATTGATAGTATCAAATCACAGGAAGACGTTATCTAAAATAACTAAATGAATTGACATTAATTTTTATAACAAGTGAAAGCATATTTCATTTCATAGAACTATTAATTGAGATTAAAAAGTGGGGATGCAGCATGAAAAGAAATCAATTATTAAACAGAGTAATTTCATTAGGTTTGGTAGGAATCCTTTATCTCTCATTATCAGCTAGTGCATATGCAGATGTGGAAGGAACCAATACGGAAAATACTTCCGAAGCGGTTTCTTCCGAATCTGCAGCTCCTTCTGATTTAGGTCAGAATACAGGAGAGCCAGAAGGCGGTGGAGGTAATTCAATAAACGATGGAGATGTCGTTGGTGTGGATGGTAATTCAATAACAACATCTGATAGCAATCAAGGTGGAACAGATTTAGACCTACCTAAAGATGTCAATAACATTGATAACGAAAATCAGGATGTTGATGGGGAGAATCCAGAGGACAACGAAGCTCCTGAAAATGAAGAAAATCCAGAAAATCCAGAAGACGGTGAGACATCAGAGACTGGCGAGGATATAGAAAATCCAGAAGATACTGATTCAGAAGAAGCAGATGATGAGAATGCTGAAGATGATGAATTATCAGAAGAGGATTTACAGTGGGATTTAGACGGTGATGGAATTCTTTCAGAAGAAGAGCTTGCAGCAAAAGAATTAGCAGAAGCTGAAGCACTTGCAGAAGAGGAAGAAGAGGAATGCGAGCACGATTATCTCTACATCTCCAATAAAGATGGTACTCATACAGTATCTTGCCACAATTGTGATATGGAACCTTTCATTGAGTCTTGTGAATATGATGAAAATGGTGTTTGTAAAAAATGTGGCTACAAAAGATTACCTGATCCAGTACTTATTTATGAAGACGAAGAAATAATCATCACAGTTTCTGGTGCGGTTCCAGAAAATGCTGACCTTACAGTAAAACCTATCAAAAAAGAAAATGAAGAAACAGCTGCAGTATATACAGAGGTTGAGAATCAGTTAGCTAATGAGTCAGACATAGCAGAAGCTGACAACTTTGGATTCTTAGCATACGATATAGCATTTATTGATATCGAGTCTGGTGAAGAAGTAGAACCAAGTGGTGACGTTAAAGTTTCAATGGAAACAAAGACAGCTTTAAAGCCTGCAGACTTACAGGAAGGTGAGAATGTAGAAAAAGTTGACGTTGATGTAAGACACTTTAATGAGCAGACAGCCACAATCGATAATTTATCAGATCAGGGTGCAGCTACATTAAATCTTGACGATAATGATGCAGTTACATCGGCAGAGTTTACAAGTGATAGTTTTTCAACATTTGTAATTACCTGGAAGTCATCAGGTTCAAACAACACATACAAAGTAAATATAGAAGCTTCATATTGGGATACAGAAGGAAATGAATTAACAGTTGTAGAACGTGCAGATAGAGAAATAGAAGTAACAAATAATACTACGATTGCCTTGAATTCTTTAACCAATATTATAGAGGATATTAGTGGATATGAATTCGTAAGGTTTGAATATGTAAACTCAAATAATGAAAAAATAAGCGTTGATAGTTTTTCATGTGCGAAAAGTGGTAATACAAGATATTTATATTTAAAAAATGGTAATACATCTGTTCAGAATGTACAGTTTCAATTAAATAATAATGTTACTACTTTAAATATTAGTCTTATTTATGACAAGGCTGATTTAAAAGTTACAAATTTTATATCAAGTGAGAACGGCCAGAACAATACAGAAAAAGCAATATTTATCTTGAAAAAGGATAATGCAGTAGTTGCTGGTGCTGAATATGTAATAGATGGAGAACAATTTACTACAGATAGTAATGGAAAGTTTACTCTTAAATCAAGCCAAAGTGCAGTATTTTTTGAGTTAGGAAGTGGTACTTACACGGTTACTGAAACAGATGTTAGTGATGAAAATGATAATTCTACTATAGATAATTACATTGTAAAGGTAGCTAATTACGAATCTTCTAGCAGTTCCAATGATGAAAATTATATTGAGGATAACAAGATAACAGTAACAGTAGCTGCTGGTACAACTCAAATAGTAAAGGTAAAGAATCTTTACACAAAGATTATTGAAAATGCTGAAACAAAGAATTCTGCGCTTTCTAAATTTATTGGTTATGATCCGGATAATGATGATTATAAACTTACAATAAAATTTAGTGGACCAGAAAGTAGAGATGATAAGGTTGTTTATGATGGAGAGGTAGATAATTTAAATGTTGATGTCGTTTTAGTAATAGATAAATCAAATTCTATGAATACTAGCTCAAGAATTAATAAAGTTGCTAATGCTGTAGATACGATGGCAGACATATTTAAAACCAAAGAGTCTGTAGATTCTAGATTTAAGGTTGTTTACTTTAATTCAACAGCATCTATTGCTACTCCTAGCTGGATTACAGCTGAGCAGTTAAAGGGCTCTATTAATACAAGCCTTAGTGCAGGAACTAATTATGAAGCAGCTTTAAACAAGGCGCAGGAAGCTGTTGATACAAGTAGAAGTGATGCGAAGAAAGTCATTATTTTCTTAACAGATGGTGAACCTTCTTGTTATGTAACTAATAATGGAGGCACTTCTGCAATTACTACAGTCAATGAAACAATTTACAGAGAATCAATCACAGCAGCAGCCAATATTGAATGTGATGCATTCTATGCAATTGGTGTGGATTTTGGAACTCATTCTTATGCTTTAGGTACATATGGTCAGAAAACAGCTCAGGATATATTGCAGGGAGTTGTAGATGCAACAGAGATTGAAGATAGTAGTGTTTCAACAGTATCAAAGGATGATTTAAATACATTGTTTAATACACTATCTGGAAAAATAACTACTACATCAACAACTGAAGTTTATAAAAGATATTTAACAAGTGGAATTACATTAACAGATCCATTAAGTGAATACGTAGAAATTAAACCGGATTCAGAGTTTTATATTGATTATTCTATTAATGGTAATAGTCAGTGGTCTGACGATATGGTTTATCAAAATGGTCATATTGGAACAAATGGAATAGAGACACAAGGAGCAACACTTAACGTTGTCGCTAATGGTGCAACATACGTATTAAAAGCAAATTATAATGCGGATACTAAAACAATGAAGTTGATACTTCCACCTGATTTCCAGGTTGATTCGACATATTCATTTAGCGTGGTATTTAGAGTTATTCCTAGCGCTCTTGCATATGAAGAATTCAGAACAAGTGGATATCCACATGAAGGAGATGAAGGTACAAATAATCTATATTCAGCCCCAACTTCAGCAGGTAAAGCTGGTTTCTATTCTAATAAGTTTGACGAGAATGGTAATACACTTGCAGTAACCAATTACAATTACAAAGGACAAAATTTAACAGAGTACTTCCCAAGACCAGTTATTCAAGTAAATCTTGACTGGAACTTATTTAAAGTAGACGGAACCTCTGATGCAAACAAATTAGGCGGAGCATCATTTAGATTAGAGGAAATCGAAGTAGCTGATGGTGCAACACCTCTTACATACCAAGGAAAGAGCTCAAATGATGAAGCTAACAAGGGCGAGGTTATCTGGTATGGATTAAATGAAAGTACTGGTGCATATGATGTTGAAACAACTATTGCAGCTGGACATAAATATAAGATGACAGAAATCACAGCTCCTACTAATTACCTAGTT
>JAILKL010000044.1 GCA_024693775.1 Pseudobutyrivibrio sp. | reverse complement strand
GAGCAGAGGGGCAAAGATGGTGAGATTTCACTGGTAGCTATAACAGATTATTTCTATAAGAGAAGCGGAACAGACGATTTATATATGGTTACATTCTTTGAGATTATTGATCGAGATGAGTTCAAGATGATTTCAGAGCATGTAGACATCTAAAAAAATCCTACAAGCTTAGATATTTATCTATGCTTGTAGGATTTTTTGATTTTATGATTAGATTTCTAAGCAATTTAAAATTTCATATACGCCTTTTTCTTTCCAGGATTTGCAGACGTGAGCTGCATGAGCCTTTACAGCATCTGGCGCATTCTCCACGGCATAGCTCTCAGCGGCGGCCTCTAGCATGCCGATATCGTTATTATTATCACCAAACACCATAGTTTCCTCAGAAGAAATGCCAAAGAATTCCTGAATACGCTTTAGGGCATTTCCCTTGTCTACGGATTTGTCCATGAAATCTACCCAGTCTTCACCTGCCATAGTGACCTTTAGCCTGTCCTTCCATTCTGGAATGAGAGTGCCTTCACCAAGCTCACGAATGCTTGGTCTATTAAATATAGATACCTTTACAATCTGATGGCTTTTATCTAGCACATCGTCCACGATTTCCACGTTATTACGATATCCATTCTCTAGTAAATCCAAAAAGGATTCCTTATAAGGCTTTTCGATATAGGTAATGCCTGGACCCTCAGCAATCATTCCGTAATCTTCGTATTTGCGAAGCTCATTTACAAGCTCATCTACGTATTTACGATTCATTTCAGCCACGTGCATGTCTACACCGCGACATTTTATATGAGCACCATTACCTGCGATAAAAATCAGATCATCCTTTATATCGCCAAACATTTTCATAATACTGCTGTATTGGCGACCACTGGCTATACACACAATAATATCTTTTTCTCTAAGCTTTTTGATAACGTCTATAAACTCAGGGTAAATCTCAGGAGAACCATCTTTTACAAGTGTCCCGTCCACGTCAGTTGCAATCAATTTAATCATGTAAAATACCTCCTTTTTGGATGATTATATCATAGGGGTAGATTTTCCGATTAAGTATTCCAAAAAATTGTGCACTTTGCTATACTATAGATAAGAATTTTTTTGCATAACTGGCATTATGCTAATAGTTTTTGGGAGGTATTTTTTATGGGCAAATTAGTACGAGACAAGATACCAGATATTATTAGGGCTAATGGAAAGTCACCTCAAACTAGAGTGCTTTCAGGCCAGGATTACTTACGAGCGCTTGATTTCAAGCTAAACGAAGAAGTAGCAGAGTATCAGGTAGACAAATCCCTCGACGAAATGGCAGATGTACTGGAGGTTTTATTTACAATCTGTGAGGCTAGGGGATATTCCGTTGAAGAATTAATGGAGCACAAAGCAGAAAAGCAAAAAGCAAAGGGCGGTTTTAAGGAGAAAATTTTCTGGGAAGGAAATAAATAATATTTTTTATTAAATTAGTTTTATGGGAATATTTGATAAAAAAATAGAATACTTTATTGCAGTGGTAAACGAGGGGTCGTTTTCAGCTGCTGCAAAAAGCATGTATATGTCTCAGGCCAACCTATCAAAGCAGATAGCCATTTTAGAAAAGGAAATGGGGATGGCACTTTTTGATAGAAGTGGATATAGAGCAACCCTGACAAAAGCTGGAGAATATCTGTATCAATCAGTTTCAGTTCTCAAGGATAAGGAATCAGCTATATTAGACGAAATGAGTCACTTCATATTAGGAAATATAAAGGCTGGATTTACCGGAGTTTTTGAAAACAGAGAACTGATTGATGCTGTTAGATTATTTCAAGAAAATCATCCAGACAACGAGGTGGAGCTTAATAGATTTTCCTTAGATGAGTGCGGATCGGCACTTGAAAATGGTCAAATAGATGTATGTTTCGGATTACAGTCTAGTTTTAGACGATACGAAAACGTATATACGGAGATTTTACATGGTTATGATATCTGCTTCGTATGTACGAAGAATCATCCTTTAGCAAAGCTTGGCTCAGTGGAGATGAATCAGCTAAAGAATGAGCAAATGATAATTCTTTCCAAGAAATTTAGTAATGACTATTATATAGATTTTATGGAAGCCTGTGACCGAGATGGCTATAAACCAATAGTTAAAAAAGAGGTAGATAGCTTTGAAGAATTAATATTATCGGTGTGCCTAGGTGAGGGAGTAGCCTTATGTGGTGCCAGCAGCGTAAGAGATGAAAATCTTGTAGCTATTCCAATCAAAGAAACAAGCCATGCACCAAATTATGTCATGGCCTATCGTCAGAGCAATTTTAGCCCTAGTACAGAGCTTTTTATAAAATTTATTAGAGGATATTTTGAAAATTAAATACGGGTTTTAGAAATTTTGGACTTCATAACTTTTGGTTATGGAGTCCTTTCTTTTTTGGTATATATTTTTATCCGGAAAGCTGGCCTATAATGGATTTGTAAAAGGATTGATAAAAAATTAACAAGCGAGGTATTATTTATGAGTTACGAGCATGTTATGAGTCCAATCCAGATTGGACCTATGTATTTAAAGAATCGAGTTTCATTTACACCGGTTTGGCCTTCTTTTGCAACAGCAGATGGTCATGTAAATAGAGAGCTCATGGAGTGGACTAGAGATATTGTTAAGGGCGGAGTTGCCTGTATCAATATTGGATGTGGTTGTGTAAATAGAAACCTTCCACCATATGTTACACATTTGCTTAGAATGAGTGACGAGAGTGTTGTTAACGAAATGACTATGCTTTCTGATCTTTGCCATATGTATCAGTGCAAAATCGGTATGGAGCTTTTTGCTATCAATATCGATGGTGGAAATTTTGAAGATAGAGAAAAGGGCAAGGATAAGGTAGTTGTTGAGCTTGACCCTACATATATGACAAAGGAGCAGATCAAGGATTACATCGAAGATTTCGCACTTGCTGCAGAGCGTGCTATGAGATGCGGCGTGGATAGTTTGGTTATTCATGGTGCCCACGGTCAGCTTCCAGGCTGCTTCCTTAACAAGGTTATCAACGAGAGAACAGATGAATATAGCGCTGATAATATTGAGAATGCATCTAGATTTACAGTAGAGCTTCTTACAGCTATTCGTGAAAAGGTAGGCAACAATCTTGCAATCGAATATCGTATCAATGCAAACGATATGGTTCCAGGTTCACCTAGCCTTGATGAGGTTATTGAATTTGCCAAGAGAATCGAGGATAAGATTGATTTACTTCATGTATCACGTGGTCTTCATTCTGTACAGCATCTTGCACCATACATCAATCAGCCACTTTACATCCCACACGGTATCAATATCGAGGATGCATCAAAGATCAAAAAGGCATTAAACATTCCTGTAACAGTAGTTGGTTCTGTTACACTTGATCAGGCTGAGGAGTACATTGCAAACGGTGATGCTGATATGGTATCAATGGCACGTGGTCTTATGGCAGATCCAAATCTTGTAAAGAATGCCAAGAACGGCTGCGCTGACAAGACTCGCCCATGTATCAGATGTAATCAGTGTATCCAGAGAACTCATTACCTTCTTGCACCAGTTAGATGTTCCGTAAATGCGGAGATGGGTATGGAGACTCTTTACATGAACCTAGGCAGGACAACACCTAAGAAGGTGGCTGTTATCGGTGGTGGCCCAGGTGGTATCGAGGCTGCACGTACTGCTGCAGAGCGTGGCCATCAGGTAGATCTCTTTGAAAAGAGTGACATTTTAGGCGGCGTACTTAACATGGCTGCAGGTCCAGATTTTAAAGCAGATATCAAGGCATACCTTGAGTGGACAATCCGTTCAATCAAGTCTACAGAAAATGTAAACATTCATATGAATACAGAGGCTACACCTGAGATGCTAAAGGGTAAGGGTTATGATGCTATAATCGTAGCCATCGGTTCTGAGCCAATCATTCCAGGGTTTGTAAAAGAAAACGAAAAGGTTGTTTGGGTTGGTGATGTAGAGTGCCACAGAGTAGAGGTTGGACAGAAGGTTGTTATCGTAGGTGCTGGTCTTACAGGATGTGAGTCTGCACTTGCTCTTGCAAACGAAGGCAAGGATGTAACACTTGTAGATATGATTCCATCAGAAAACTTTGGTCGCGGCGGAGCTAAATTCAACCAGATTGCTCTTATGAGCCAGCTTGATGAAAAGAACATCACAAAGATTGGTGAAGTAAAGCTTTCATCTGAAAATGATCAGGTGACATTCGAGACACTTGATGGAAAGAAGCTTGATATCGAATGTGATAATATCATTCTTTCACTTGGTGTAAGACCAAATGCTGAAAAGGTAAATTCATTTGCCGATGTAGCAAAGGATGTTGTCTATATAGGAGATTGCAACACAAGAATAGGTACATTGTTTAATGCTGTGCACACAGGTCACGAGGCAGCAGCTGTACTTTAATTAATAAAGGGATTGATAAATATTGGACCTCTTACTGATACACTATGTGATTATCAGTAAGAGGTCTTTTGGGGTGATTTATATCTTTATTTTGAATTTTAAAAATTAATTTATAGTTGTTGACAATAATACTACAAAGTAGTAATATACTACTCACAAACGATATATAAGGAGAATATTTATGAAAAAGAAGATTGCAATGATAATTGTATCTGTGATGGCACTTGCTTTAGTTGGCTGCGGAGCATCTGTTAGTACAGAGAGATCATCTACAGGACAGCTTACTACAAAGGTAGTTAATCAGGATGTTACATTAAATATCTGTGAGCATGAATTCCCGGAGGGCTACACTATTACAGATGGTAAGATTACAGATCCAATAGGCATTTCTTATGCTTCTATTGATAAGGATGGAACTGTTGTTGGTATATTTGCAGATGGATATTATGAAGAGAATATTACAGAGGACAATATTACCGATTGCGTAAATACAGTATTTAAAAATATCCATGGTGTAGACACTGCTTTAGATATTACTAGCGATATGTATGTTAGCTCTGATAACTTAACTACACTTACTATTGGATTAGAAGATGGATATGGAGTTTTTATTGCTAAGATGGGCACATCAAACTTTGCATATATCACTGAAAGTGATGCAGATACTGATGAAGTTATGATTGATAGCATTGGATCCGCAATTTTATCATTAGGAGATCAGAATGATTACGATGCACTCATGGCTGATAGATAAATAAGGATTAAGTGAGGTCTGCGGCTGCTGCCGCAGGCCTTTTTTGTAATTTTGGATTGGCGCGGGCATCGGGATTTGTGTGTGGCGTTGTTTCCGATGCCCTTTTAGTTGGCCGGGGCATCGGAAAATGGAGATTAGGTGGAATCCCGATGCCTTTTTAGTGAGCCGGGGCATCGAGAAATAGGTGTTGGGCTGAATCCCGATGCCCTTTTAGTGAGCTGGGGCATCGAAAAATAGGGATAGGCCGAAATCCCGATGCCTTTTTAGTGAGCCGGGGCATCGGAAAATGGGGATAGGGCGGAATCCCGATGCCCTTTTAGTGAGTGGGGGCATCGAGATAATAAAACAGGCTTGTGAATAATTCACAAGCCTGTTTTAAATGAAAAGAAGAGATTGGTATATGAAAAAAATTAATGGTATTGGCTAAACACCTTTTCTAGGATGAAGGATTTTACATAGGCCGTAAATGCGAATCCAAATAGAATTAGTAGAATTCTGATTGGCCCTGAAAAATATCCTAGAAAGAATACAAATAAAGTGATAATAAGTAATAGTCCTGAGGATTTAAGATTTGCAAAGCAAATTCCCAGGGCATTTTTTATTGTTTGAATGACAGTGTTTTCAAATTGGCTTAATAACGGAAATACGTATAGGCTTGTTCCTAAAATTAATGTAAGTCCTATAAAGAAAATCATTGCTAATACGTTTCCCATCAAGGTCTGCATCGAAAACCAAAAGATTAGATTAAAGCTAAATATTAATGTAAGTATTGACATTATTAAAAATACCCTTGTTGATTTTACAAAGTTCTCTTTAAAGGCTGATAAATATGGCCTTACTAAATATCCATATTCACCTCTGGATTCCTTCATCATTACATAATATAGAGAGGTTATTGCTGTGCCGATGGTAAAAATCGGCAAACAGGTAATAAGGAAAACTACATTTAATGCAATGAAGTTACATAAGGTATCTGCAAAGTCTAATAGTTTGTTTTTACTCTTCATAATTTAGTCCTTTCTATGCAAGTCCATGCAACAAAAATTACTGTATTTAATTGATAATTTAATCTTAAAGGGAGTTGAAAAGAATCAATACATTAAAAATTAAATATAAAGTACTTTAAAAATTAAACATGGCAGGATTTACAAATATTCACATGAAATTTTTGCAGAAAGTTATCTCCGATTTTTCAAGTATTTCATTTTATTTTCTAATGATAGGATAAAACTATCTTAAGTGAAGGAGACATGTTTATGAATAAGTTGGGCATGAGCGCAAAGAAGGCCACGGGATTTAAATATTTCCTGTGGATCCTACCTTTTATGATTTTAGTATTTTTGTTTTCGTATTTTCCATTACATGGTTGGATTTATTCCTTCTATGATTACAAACCTCCAAGATCATTAAGTGATTGTGATTTTGTTGGGCTGTACTGGTTTAAGATGTTGTTTTCAAATAAAACTCAGGTGGCACAGCTCATACAGGTAATGAAGAATACATTTGCAATGAGTTTACTTGGAATAATGACTTCAATCTTTCCATTATTCTTTGCAGTATTCCTAAATGAGATTAAAAATAAAAAGTTTAAAACCTTTGTTCAAACCTTTACAACATTACCAAACTTTATCAGCTGGGTTTTGGTTTTCTCAGTAGCATTTGCACTTTTCTCATCAAACGGAATGGTTAACAACTTTTTGATGGATAACAATTTTATAACTGAGCCAATCAAATTTCTAGATAGTGATACACATACATATTTAAAGATGCTGTTTTGGAGCATGTGGAAGGGCTTGGGCTGGGGCTCAATCATTTACCTATCATCTATTGCCAGCATTGATCAGGAATTATATGAAGCAGCCAGCATAGATGGAGCAGGACGCTTCCAAAAAATGAAATACATAACAATTCCAGAACTGATGCCTACATTCTTCGTAATGCTTATGATGTCAGTTTCAAATTTCCTAAACAACGGAATGGATCAGTACTATGTATTCCAGAATTCATTTAACAAAGAGCATATCCAGGTGTTGGATTTGTACGTTTATAACATTGGTATGACAGGCAGCAGTTATTCACTTGCCACAGCAATCAGTATGCTGAAGAGTATTATTTCAGTTGCACTTTTGACTGTATGTAATCTGGTTTCAAAGGCAGTCAGAGGAGAGACAATCGTATAAGGAGATAATGAAAAATGAAGGGTAATAAATTAGATAACGCATCTTCAGCAGCGAAATACAAATTATCTGCAGGAGATAAGGTGTTTTCGGTAATAAATTATTTAGTATTTGGAATCTTTACACTGATTTGTATTTATCCTTTCTATTACATGATCATAAATACAATATCAGCCAATGATTTGTCAGCAGCAGGAGACATTAGATTCCTACCAAGCGGCATTCATTTTAGCAATTACCAAGCGCTTCTTTCTTTGAATGGGCTAGGAACAGCAGCGCTGGTATCAATAGGAAAGACTGTTATTGGTACAGTTACAACAGTTCTTGCCACAGCATTTTTAGGATTTATGTTTACACAGGAACGAATGTGGAAGAGAAAGTTTTGGTATAGATATGTTGTAATTATCATGTATTTTAATGCAGGACTTATTCCAATGTTTATCACCATGAAAACACTGGGACTTACAAATACATTTTGGGTTTATATAATTCCAGGCATTGTTCAGCCATTTAATATTATTTTGGTAAAGACCTACATTGAGTCACTTCCAAAATCTGTACAGGAGGCTGCTGAGATTGATGGTGCCGGAGTATTTAGAAGATTTTGGCAGATAACACTTCCTGTTTGTACACCTATTCTTGCCACAGTTGCAATTTTTGCTGCAGTTGGACAGTGGAATAGCTACCAGGATACATTGATTTATATTACAGACCAAAAGCTATATTCACTTCAGTATTTGCTATACACCTATATAAATCAGGCAAGCTCACTGGCTGCCATGGTTAGAAATACTGGAATGCAGGGTATGAGCGCGGCGGCACTAGCTACTCAGCAGACACCTACATCAATTCAGATGACAGTATCTGTTGTGGTTGTTCTTCCAATTTTGTGCATCTATCCAATATTCCAGAGATATTTTGTAAAGGGTATTATGATTGGTTCAGTTAAGGGCTAATCTGATATATTATATTTAAGATAAGGAGAAGAAACATGAAAAAACGTATTGTTAGTTTAGCAATGTGCGCACTGATGATGACTTCCGTTTTTGCGGGTTGCGGATCAAAAAGTGCATCGACAGCCAGCGCCAGTGCAAAAGGGGATTACAGTAAGGAAATCACACTAGATGTATATGATGATTTCGCAAATTACAACGGTGAGCAGTCAGGCTGGTTTGCAAAGGTTGTAAAGGACAAATTCAACATTAAGTTAAATATTATTGCACCAAACGTAGCTGGTGGCGGCGATACATTATTCCAGACTAGAACAGCTGCCGGTGACCTAGGTGATTTGATTTTAGTAGGAACAAGCAATGGTAGATTAGATGATTTGGTTGATGCAGGACTTGTTATAGACATGACTGATTATATGCAGGGTCAGGATGTGGTCACACAGTACAAGGATGCAATCGATGCGGCTAATGAGGGCTTGGACGGAATGTATGCAATGCCATACAGCTGCTCATCAGATAGCGCCACAACTCCTTCAGAGGGTACTGAACCAACATTTGGTCCTTATGTACGTTGGGATTATTATGCTGAGCTTGGATATCCAGAGGTTACAGATTTAAATAGCTTATTAGATGTCCTAGAGGATATGCAAAAGCTTGCTAGAGAAGAGGAAGGCACAGATGACATCTATGCATTTTCATTCTTTAAGGATTGGGATGGAAACATGATGAACAATGCAAAGCAGCCATGCTGTATGTACGGCTATGATGAGCTTGGCTTTGTTCTTTCAAAGTATGATGGCAGCGAGGATATCAGTATTCTCGACGAGGACTCACCATACATGGATGTTGTTAAATTATACTATGAGGCAAATCAGAGAGGCTTAGTTGATCCTGATTCTACAACTCAAAACTACGATATTATGAGCTCTAAGTATGCAGAGGGAAAGATTTTATTCTGCCCTTGGCCATGGGCTTCAAAGAGCTACTTTAACACACAGGAAAATACAGCAGCTGGTAAGGGCTATGAGATGCTTCCAATCGATGATATGAAGATTTTCTCATATGGTGCATACCCACAGGGCGACACATCTAGAGCTATCTGCATTGGCTCACAGGCTGAGGATCCACAGAGAATTGCTGACTTTATTGCATGGCTTTACACTCCAGAGGGAATAGAGTGCAACGAGCAGGGCAATGGTGCTCAGGGTCCACAGGGTCTTACATGGGATGTTGATGAAAATGGCAAGCCATACCTTACAGAATTTGGTAAGAAGGCATTACCTAGCAATGATGTAACTGTTCCAGATGAGTGGGGCGGCGGAAGCTGGAAGGATGGCGTATCTGCTCTTAACTTCCAGTGTGTAAACCTTCAGGATATTGATCCAAACACAGGCAGTGACAAGTACAATTACACTACATGGGAAAGCTATCTAGCTGATGCGTCTACACCTCTTGAGGAGGATTGGAGCGCTCACATGGATGGTGCAAAGACAACAATGGAATATCTTGAGTCACACGATATGCTCGGTGTTGCACCTGGAACAACATATTCTACACCTACAGAGGATTCAAATATTTCTACAATCCGTGGTCAGGTAAAGACAACAATCGTTGATGGCACATGGAAGATGATCTTTGCTAGCAATGACAAGGAATATGAGAACTTAAAGAAGGAAATGATTGATACTGCAAAGGGTCTTGGCTATGATGATTGCCTTAAGATTGATATGCAAAATGCTAAGGACCAGACAGCAGCTAGACAGGCAGCAAAGGAATTAGATGCAGAATAAAAAGTTTAATGACAGAGTAAACAAGGTACTTTATGGCGGGGATTACAATCCTGAGCAGTGGCCCGAGGAAATTTGGCAAGAGGATATGAAGCTTTTAAAGGAAGCTCATATAAATGAACTGACACTGAATGTATTTTCTTGGGCTGCGCTGCAGCCATCTGAGGATGTCTATGATTTTTCCAAGCTGGATAAGATAATGAAGCTGGTGAAGGAAAATGGATTTAAGGTAATGTTGGCCACCTCTACAGGAGCTCATCCTGCATGGATGGCCCACAGACATCCTGATATTTTAAGAACAGAATTTGACGGCAGAAGACGAAAGTTTGGAGGCCGTCATAATTCATGTCCAAACAGCAAAACCTATATGAAATATGCTCCGCTTTTGGCTAAGAAGCTGGCAGAGAGATATAAGGATTATGGCAATATAGTGGCCTGGCATATTTCAAATGAATATGGAGGCTGTTGCTACTGCGAAAATTGTGAAAAAGCATTCCGTCAGTGGCTTAAGGACAAATATAAGACAATAGAAAATCTAAATAGAGCATGGAATCTGGATTTCTGGGGACATACAATTTATGACTGGGATGAGATAGTATTACCGGATTTACGAAGTGAGTATTTTGCACCTGGTCGCACTCAGTTTCAGGGTATGTCTGTGGACTACAAAAGATTCAATTCCGATTCCATTTTAAAATGCTATAAGGCAGAGTATGATGCCATAAAGGAAATCACTCCTGATATTCCAATCACCACTAATCTCATGGGCTTTTATTATGATTTGGATTATAAAAAGTGGAGTAAGTACATGGATTTTGTTTCCTGGGATAATTATCCATCTAATGACATGTCTCCGGCAGAGATTGCCATGGGTCATGATTTGATGAGATCCTTAAAGCAGGGCCAATCCTTTGTATTGATGGAGCAGACTCCATCTGTTACAAATTGGCAGCCCTACAATGCGCTTAAAAGACCTGGAGTGCTAGCGCTTTGGAGCTATCAGGCGATGGCACATGGTGCTGATGCTATCCAGTATTTTCAAATGAGAAGAACAAAGGGCGCTTGCGAAGCCTTACATGGAGCGGTAATTGACCACGTTTCTAGCAGCAATACTAGAGTGTATCGCGAGGTGCAGGCACTAGGAAATGAGCTTGAAAATATAGATGAGGGATTGCTAGGTAGCAAATTTGATTCTAAGATTGCTATTTATTTTGACTGGAACAACTGGTGGGCAATTAATGCCTCAGCAGGACCAAGTCAGGAGCTTGATTACATAAAGGAGCTTAGAAAATACTATTGTGCATGCTTTAGAAATCATGTAACAGTTGATTTTGTTGGCAAGGACGATGACTTGTCTGGTTATAAGCTGTTGATTGCTCCAGTGTTATTTATGAGTGACAAAGCCTTTGCTGAAAAAGTGGAGGACTTTGTAAAATCAGGCGGTACCTTTGTGATAACGTATTTTTCAGGCATGGTAGATGAAGAATATCTTTATATCCTAGGTGGCTACCCGGGCTACTACAAGGATGTGACAGGTATTTGGGTAGAGGAGTCCGACGCCTTACCAAATGGTGCTACAAATAGTTTTTTCTATAATGGAAAAGCGTATGATGCAAGCCTCATTTGCGATATTATTCATCCTGTGGATGAGCTAAATGAAAGCTTTAAGGGAAAGGCTGATGGACTTGAGATTTTGGCTAGATATGAAATGGATTTCTATGCCAATACACCTGTAATCACCAAGAATCAATATGGAAAGGGGCGAGCCTATTATATAGGCACCAGCAGCACTGATGATTTTTATGATGATTTTATAAAGGGGCTATTAAAAGAGCTTCAGATAAAGCTTATAGCAGAGGCAGATGCTGATGTGGAGGTCACTGAAAGATATTCAAAGGACGGTGTTTACACATTTATTTTGAACCACTCGAATGAAGAAAAAACAGTGCAATTGCAGGGTAAGGATGCCATAACGATTGCACCTATAACAACAAAAATTCTCTATAAAGACTTATAAAAAACGTCCTCGTGAACATTCACGGGGACGCTTGCTTTTAAAGATTTTTGCGATATTCAGCAGGAGAGGTTCCAGTATATTTTTTAAATTTTATATGGAAATAGTTTACATCCTTGTAGCCTACCTTCGCTGCGATTTCATACACCTTTAGCTCAGGATTTGCTAAAAGCTCTTTGGCTTTATTTATACGGACCTGATCCATGTAGGAGTTGAAATTGACCCCGTCCTTTGAAAAGAGCTTGCCAAGATATGAGCTGCTGTAGCCAAAGATAGGAGCGATGGTTTCTAGCTTTAAATCCTGCTCATAGTTGTGATTGATGTAATATTTGATATCCTCTAAAACATTTGAGCCAGTGGAGATACCTACAATTCTCATCATCATATCAAATTGCTCCCACATAAAATCTATAAGCTCATATAGATAATATTTCTTTTCGAACAAAAGAATAACAGTGGTGTTTGGTGGAACAGGTATCTCTGCATTTGGAAACTGCTGCAAAATACGCTGCTTTACATTAATATAAATATCTAAAAGTGTAAGCTTGATATCCTTTATATTGGCAGATGCATTCTTCATCAGCTCTGAAAGCTCATCCATGGTGGCTTTTAGCTGCATCTCATTTTTGGATTGGATAAAGTTTACGATTTTTTCTGAGAAATTATTGCTGGTGCTACGATGTAAGAGCACTGGTGGCAAGCTTTTTTCACGCAGTGATTCAAAACTTAGCACATGCTGATTTTCGCTGCAGAAAAATCTTCGATTTGTCAGTGCTTCCACGTCGTTATAGGATTGTGGAATGTCTGATAGTCTAGAAACTATGCGTCCGTAGCTAATAAAAATAGAATCCAGTGGAGATCCCTTTTGTGGTAGATTTTTGTAGTGGTCTACCAAACGTTTAAATTGATTTATGGCAAAATCTCCCTTTAATAAAATGAGATGATGCATGCCTGTGCTGATGACATCAAAGGAATGCTGATCCTTGTTGGTGACTCGGATTAGCTTTTCAAAATCCCAATTTTGATAATTGTAATTTGGATTGTAGTTTTCATAGGAGATGACCTGATAAAGGTTTGCGTTCAGATGTAGCTCGTCTATATCCAGCCTGTCTAGATCAGCTGTGCCCTGAAGAATCTCCTCTAAAATATGGTTTCTTGCCTTAGATTTGTATTGCTCGTAGACATTAGAATTGTGCTTGTCCTCAATAATGTCGTCCTTGATGGATACAATGGCCTTTTCTAATTCTTCCTCATCAATAGGCTTTGTAAGGTAAAATTCCACGCCGTTTCTCATGGCGGACTGGGCCATTTTAAAATCTACCACACCGCTTAGAATTATAAATTTTCCCTTAAAGCCTTCCTTCACAGCATTTGTCACCACGTCTATACCGTTCATTTTTGGCATGCGGATATCCATCAACACGATATCTGGTGACAGCGATAGTATTTGATCTAGGGCCTCCTCACCGTTCATGGCGGTACCGCAGATAGTAAAACCAAGGCTGTTCCAATCAACTATATACTTCAGTCCCTCTAGGACAATTTTTTCATCATCAGCTATAAAAACATTCATTACACATTCTCCTGTTCGCATATACGAAGTGGAATCGTAGCGGTGACAATAGTTCCAAATCCGTATTTACTATATATTTTAACCCCAAAATCTTCACCATAATATTTTTTTATTCTGCTATTGATATTATACATACCAATGCCGTGCTTTGCATTTTCGTTAGGCACCTTGGTGAGAGTGCCTCGCAGCTTTGTTAAATCCTCTTTTTTTATGCCTACACCATTATCAAATACCAGAATCTTCAGATTGCCATCATTTGTTTTATTAATTCTAATAATGAGCTTTCCAGGATTTCCAGTGCTTTCCAAGCCGTGGATTATAGCGTTTTCTACGATTGGTTGAATGAGAAGAGGAAGTATCTGAGTCTCATATATATTGATTTCGTCATCAACTCTTACCTCATAATTTAATCTATCAGAAAAACGCATTTGCATAATGCTGAGATAGTTGTTTAAGTATTCCAGCTCCTTGTCCAAAATAATGGAGGTGGAGATGGTGTTGTTTAGAGCATAGCGCATGCATTTGCCAAGAAGCTTTATTGCTGTGGCCACATCTCGATTACCCTCGGTGAGAGATTTCATCCTGATCATTTCTAGAGTATTGTAGAGAAAATGAGGATTAATCTGCCCAGCTAAAAGCTTTAGCTCCATTTGCTGCTGCTTGTTTATGAGCTTTTCTTCTTCAATTCGGCCCTTATAGATTTCTGCTTCTTTTTCCTTTAGCTCTGATACCAGATTTTTTAAGTCCTCAAAGGTTTGTGACAGCTCGTCGCCACCTTGGATTGAGTCAATTATTTGGTAATCGTTGTTTGAAACCTTGTGCATGGCAAGCCTTAGGGTTCTTATACGATTTACGAAATATCTGCCGTAGAAAACGATAATTAGTAGCGATATAAGAATAATTACAAGCATAAGAATCAACGCATACAAAATAATCATGGTGAGCTGATTGTAAAAGGAATCATTTGTTACCAGCACGTGTATCAGACAATTTATCTTGTATGGCCTAATTGCGGTGGTGGCGTATATGGTTCGCTTGTTTAATATTTCATTTATTCCGGATTCCTTGTGGGTGGATTTTACCGGAATCTTGTCTATCGGAAATTCCTTTCCAGGATAATCTCTGTTGCTGCTGAAAAATACTGGATCATCATCTACAGAGATGTAAATGCTGTAATTATCTCTCTCAATAAGACTGCGTAAATAATCGTCTGATACGGTGGCCTTCATTACAGCAAATTCATTGGTTAATGGAAGTGTAATCCTAGAGTAGTAGTTTAGATTCCAAGAGATAATGTCATTTTTATTAACAGAGCTCTCTGTCATGAAAAATCCATCTGAGCCCTCTGAAGCTCTTTTATACCATTCACTATTTATGTCTTCATCGCTAAGAGGTAGGACACAATTGACTGAATCATTTCCTTCTAGCTTTTCTTTTGGTACGTATATACGTAAATCCGAAAGAGATGGTGTGTTTATAAGTGTATTTGTAAGGAAATTGTAATCAGCCAGCTTTGACTTTGTTTCTTCTGGACTTAGATTATCCTTTTGAAGAATATTCATGAAGGTATTATCAGTAACTAATGTGCTTTGTATCTGATGAATATTAATAGAGGTCATTATAAGTGCTGTATTTATCTGGTCTGCTTTACTGACACTTAGATGTTCGTAATCGGTTTTGATATTTTTAAATATAACGAAAAATATAATGTTTCCTACTACTAAAATCGGAATCAAAATAGCGAATATAAAAAGCATTCGCAGCTGATGACTTATATTCTTTTTTGCGAAAAATTCCATGTATGTTTTCTTCATAATCTAGATTATACTTCAAAAATTAGACCTTAAAAATGGGAGAAACTGAATATCCTTAAAAATTATGGTATTCATATCTGATTTTTACCATAAAACTGTGCTGATTATTGTTGTAATTGAAAAAATACGCCCCAAGTATAATGATGCTAATGAATCATATAGTTAAAGGAGACAGGTATGAAATTTTTAAATGGTTGTTGGTTATTAAAAGAGGGTTATGAAGGCTTCGCTCCACAGGAGGCCTATGAAGTAGATATTCGTAAAAACGAAGTGGTAATACTAGCACCTACTCATCACATTAATCACAAGGGTGATACATTAGGTGGCATAAATTTATCTATAAAAATTACAACACCTGCACCAGAGGTAATCAGAGTGCAGGGCGTGCATTTTAAAGGAGTAAAGGATAATTCTCCTAAATTTGATTTAAATATAAAAGCTGCTCCTATTGATGCAAAGGAAGTGGATGGAGAGCTCATCATTACCAGTGGAACACTTCGTCTTGTAATAGATGAGAAAAATTGGAGCATGAAATATTTCCGTGGGGATGAATTGCTGACAAAGAGCACTGGAAGAGACTTTTCATATATAAAAACTAATTGGCATGGAGATGCATATAACAAGAGCAATGAAGATGCATATTTCCGTCAGCAGCTAGACCTTAGAGTAGGGGAGCTGGTGTATGGTCTTGGAGAGCATTTTAGTGCATTTGTAAAGAATGGACAAAGCATAGATATTTGGAATGAGGATGGTGGTACCAGTACAGATCAGTCCTACAAGAATATTCCATTTTATATGACAAACAAGGGATATGGTGTATTTGTAAATCATACTGATAGAGTTAGCTTTGAGGTTGGCACCGAGCAGGTAAGCAAGGTGGCATTTTCAGTGGCTGGCGAAAGTCTGGATTATTTTGTATTTAATGGTCCTACCATGAAGGAAGTACTACAGCGCTATACAGATTTAACAGGCAAGCCTGCTATGGTTCCTCAGTGGACCTTTGGTCTATGGCTTTCCACATCATTTACTACTAATTATGATGAAAAAACAGTTATGAGCTTTATAGATGGAATGCAGGAAAGAAATATTCCACTTTCAGTTTTTCATTTTGATTGCTGCTGGATGAGAGAATTCCATTGGACAGATTTTGTATGGGACAGCAGAGTATTCCCAGACCCTAAGGGAATGATGAAACGTATACACGATAAGGGCTTGAAAATTTGTGTTTGGATAAATTCATATATTGCTCAGGAATCGGCACTATTTGAGGAAGGTGTAAATAATGGATACTTCCTTATGCGCGACAATGGTGACGTATGGCAGTGGGATATGTGGCAGCCAGGCATGGCTCTTGTAGATTTTACAAATCCTGCTGCAAAGGAATGGTTTAAAGCAGGCCTAAAGAAGCTTCTTGATATGGGAGTAGATTGTTTTAAGACAGACTTTGGCGAGAGAATTCCTACAGAGCATGTAATATGGCATAACGGCGCAGACCCAGAGAAGATGCACAATTTCTATACATACCTATACAATCAGGCAGTTTACGAGGTACTTTGTGAGAACAAGGGCAAGGAAGAGGCAGTTTTATTTGCTAGATCTGCCACAGCAGGCGGCCAGAAATTCCCTGTACATTGGGGAGGAGACTGCTGGTCAAATTATGAGTCTATGGCAGAATCCCTTAGAGGTGGATTGTCACTTACCTCATCAGGCTTTGGATATTGGAGCCATGACATAGGAGGCTTTGAGGATGCATCTACTCCAGATGTGTACAAGAGATGGGCAGCCTTTGGATTGCTTTCTAGTCATAGTAGATTGCATGGCTCTACATCTTATAGAGTGCCATGGGTTTATGATGATGAGGCAGTTGATGTGGTTAGATTCTTCAGTCAGCTGAAATGTCATTTGATTCCATATTTATACAGTCAGGCTATTAAGACTAGTACCACAGGTATTCCTATGATGCGCAGCATGGTTATGGAATTTACAGAGGATAGAAACACAGGCTATCTGGATAGACAGTATATGCTTGGTGACAGCATGCTGGTAGCTCCTATTTTTAGAGAGGACGGTGTGGCTGAATATTATTTACCACAGGGTAAATGGACCAACTATATTACAGGTGAGGTGCTTGATGTAAGCGAGGGCGGCATCTGGAGATGTGAAAAGCACTCATATTTATCAATTCCTCTATGGGTTAGAGAAAATGCCATTATTCCTGTAAATGATGGACAGAGTCAGGCAAAGGATAACTATGCTGGCAATTTCAAATTTAACGTATATGCGTTAACTGATAAGGCTGAGTTTACTGTTTTTGAGGATGGTAAGGAGATGGCTTTCATTTCTCTAGAAAATCAGGATGGAAAGATTGTAGGAGAAATCAAATCATCACTTGATAGAAAATTTGAAATTGAATTTGTAAATGAAAATCATAAAGAGATAGTTGAGACAGGCAAATTTGCAATTAGCTTAAATTAATAATTGGTGAGAATAATGGATGTAATCAAGCAAAAGGAATATAAAAAATACGCTAGAGACATTATCGACAAGATGACTTTAGATGAGAAAATTAAAATGATTCATGGAAATGAGCTCTTTAAAACAGGGGCTGTTGAGAGGCTGGGTATACCAGCCCTTTCCATGTCTGATGGACCCTGTGGCGTGCGACAGGATTTTGAGGCCAGCAAATGGAATGTGGTGGGCAACACAAGAGACTATGTCAGCTATATGCCATGCAACAGCGCTATAGCTGCCACCTTTAATAGAAAAATAGCCTTTGAGGCTGGCGATGTGCTAGGCGAGGAAACCAGAGGCCGAGGCAAGGATATGATTTTGGGCCCAGGTGTAAATATAAAGCGAAGCCCACTATGCGGTAGAAACTTTGAATACTTTAGCGAGGACCCATATCTTACAAAGGAAATGGCAGTGGAGATAATTAAGGGTATCCAGCAAAATGATGTTAGTGCCTGCATCAAGCATTTTGCCTGCAATGGTCAGGAAACAGAAAGACTAGCTGTAGACACTATAGTGGATGAGGATACTTTAAATGACATTTACCTGCCAGCATTTAAGGCGGCTGTAGAGGAAGCGAATGTCTATTCAGTAATGGGGGCCTATAACAAATTAAACGGTGAGCATTGCTGCCATAGCACTAGCCTTTTGAATAAAGTCCTTAGAGATGACTGGAAATTTGATGGCGTGGTGGTTTCTGATTGGGGTGGAGTACACGACACAAAGGAAGCTGCCGAGTCTGGTCTTGATATAGAAATGTCTGTAACAGACAATTTTGACGAATATTTCATGGCTGAGCCTTTAAAGAAAGCTATTGAGAGTCATGCAATAGATGAGGAGCTAATCAATAAAAAGGTAGAAAATATCCTTGTATTGATGCAGAGACTTCATATGATTGGCGATACCAGAAGAAAGAGCGGTGTCTACAACAGCTTTGAGCATCAGAAAAAATTACTTGCTGCAGCTGAAGAATCCATAGTGTTATTAAAGAATGAAGACAATGTTCTTCCGATAAAACCAAAGGCAGGCGAACGCATATTACTAGTGGGCGAAAATGCGAATATGCAGCATGCTCCTGGAGGCGGCAGCGCTGAGATAAAGGCGCTATACGAAATTACTCCACTTATGGGACTGCAGATGGAGCTAGGTGGCAATGTCACTGTAGATTATATATGTGGATACGATAGTGGCTTTGGCGGAGCCCAGGATAGCAGCTGGCAGGCAGAGTCGCTTAAGGACAAGAAAAAGGCAAAGGAAAAGGATGAAAGTCATGCTGCAGCCCTTAGAAAAGAGGCAGTGGAGGCTGCTGCAAATTATGATCATGTAATTTTTATTGGAGGACTCAACCATCAGGAGGACTGTGAGGGCTATGACAGAAAGAACATGTCACTCCCATATCATCAGCCAGAATTGATCAAAGAGCTTTTGAAAATTCATCCAGATATGCCTGTTATTCTAATAGGCGGCAATCCAGTGGAGATGGGCTCATGGGTAAATGATACAAAGGGCCTTATATACATGTTTTACAATGGCATGGAGGGCGGCAGAGCATTAGCAGAGATTATCCTAGGAAAGGTTAATCCATCTGGCCGACTTCCAGTGTCATTTTATAAAAAGCTAGAGGATTGCTACGCTCATAAGCTGGGAGAATTTGCAAAAAAGGATGTGGTTACATATTCAGACGGAGAATATGTAGGCTACAGATATTTAGATCATGAGGGCATTGCACCAGAATTTCCATTTGGATTTGGATTATCATATTCAAAGCTAGAGATTTTAGCAGCAAAGCTAGAGGGCGTTAACAAGGTATTAGCTGAGGTAAGAAATGCTGGTGCTATGGATGGCAAATTTGTAGTACAGGTATTTAAGGTAAATCGCAAATACGGATTTAAAGAGCTATGCGGCTTTGAAAAGATAAATCTAAAGGCTGGCGAGTACGCAGCTATGGAGATTATGGTGGATGCCATAGAGTGTGACGAGCTACTAGTAGGAGAAAACTATTTAGATATATAGTAGGGGACATTATGTACGAACAGGAATTAAAGGATATAGATGAGGTAATTGCAGAAGGACCATTTAGCGATACCTGGGAATCACTGCAAAACTATAAAACTCCAGATTGGTTCAAGTCTGCAAAGTTTGGGATCTTTATTCATTGGGGAATCTTTACTGTGCCTGAGTGGGGCAGCGAATGGTATCCTCGATTTATGTATATGCAGTCAGAGGACTATTTCAAGCATCACGTGGACACCTATGGACCACACAAGGATTTTGGCTACAAGGATTTTATTCCACAGTTTCAGGCAAAGGCATTTGATGCACATGAGTGGATAGCTTTATTTAAAAAGGCAGGTGCAAAATATGTGGTGCCTGTGGCAGAGCATCATGATGGCTTTCAGATGTATGAATCAAAGTATTCTAAATGGAATGCCAAAAACATGGGACCCAAGAAGGATATTTTAAAGGTGATTAAGGAGGAATGCCAGAAGCAAAATATGACTATGGGAACATCCTCTCACAGAATGGAGCATTGGTTTTTCTTTGGACATGGCAGGGAGTTTGATAGCGATGTGCAGGGTAATTGCAGCAGGGAGGATTTATATTGGCCTGCTATGGAATTGCCTAATGATAATTATTTTGACCCTGCCAGTGAAAATGGCCCTTCGGAGGAATTTTTACAGGATTGGCTAGTACGTATATGCGAAATAATAGATAATTATAGGCCAAGAGTCTTATACTTTGACTGGTGGATTCAGCATATAAATGCCAGACCATACGTAAAGAAGATGGCTGCCTATTATTATAATAGGGCTCATGAATGGGGACAGGAGGTAGCTTTAGTATATAAATACGACACTTTCCCATTTGGGGCTGGTATATACGATATAGAACGTGGTCAGATGAATGCAGCAGCACCATATTATTGGCAGACTGATACCTCTACTGCATTAAACTCATGGTGCTACACCATAAACAATGAGTTCCGCTCAGCCGAAAGCCTGGTTCAGACCCTAGTGGATGTGGTGGCAAAAAACGGCAATCTACTTTTAAATGTAGGACCAAGGGCAGACGGAATTATTTGCAAGGAAGAGGTAGATATTCTGGAAAAATTTGGAAAATGGCTCGAGGTAAATGGTGAGGCTATTTACGACAGTCATCCATGGCGCACCTTTGGAGAGGGACCTACTCAGATAAAAGAGGGAGGATTTTCTGAGGATGCTTCATCTGGATTTACACCTCAGGATGTGAGATATACTGTGCGCGGAAGATATTTATATGCTACTGTTTTGGCACCTTCAGAGGATGGCAAATACATTCTAAAGGAGCTGGCACATGATTATGAAAAATCAGAGGGCAACAGCAAATTCCATGGAGTGATTAAAAACATCGAGGCTCTGGGATTTTCAGCAGACAAAGAAGTAAAATGGCACGCAAATGACAATGGATTATTTATTAACACAGAAAGTGCCAACAATTCAAACACAACATTTCCAGTGGTATTCAAAATAGACCTGGAATAGGAAGAGGGCTAGATAATGTATTTTACAACAATGAACAGTTTCAACCAGATTATGAACTATCCTAATGTAAAGAAATGGATGAGATTTCTATTTTTAGAGGAGACCTGGGAATATTTTCCAAAGGAAAACAGGGACATGCCACTGAGGGAGGCTAGCTTTTTATCAAAGACTCCATGGGGTGATGATTTAAGAGATATGTCCAATCAGTTTGTGGATACCGCAAATACTATACTTGATATTATAAATGGCAGAAGAAAGGTGCTACATCTGCGTGATTGGAAGGAATGGGAGCCTACGGAGGATGCTGACATTCATGATTCTGACAATATTTTTGTGGTAACTCCTATCGAGGATGGCACTACAGACAAGAGACCTTGCATGGTAATTTGTCCAGGAGGCGCATATCTATTTGTCAGCTTCCAAAATGAGGGCTGCCCAATATCAGATATTGCTACTATGCATGGCTATAGATGCTTCATTGTTTATTACAGAACAAATCCATGCGCCAGCTTCCCAAATCCACAGATGGATTTATTGGATACAATAAAGTATGTTAGGGAGAATGCTGACAAATATCATATTGATCCTGATAATGTGACAGCTGTGGGATTTTCTGCCGGAGGCCATTTGGTGGGATGTGCAGCAGGTGTAGCAGATGAGCTCTGCCCAGCTGGCAAGCCTAATGCAGTGGTTTTGGGATATCCTGTAATTACGCTTAAGGATGAGCACACTCACTATGATACACAGCAGTGCCTGGTAGGTGACGATAATGATATGAAGGTTAAATACAGTGTAGAGGAGCTGGTTACACCAAATTATCCAAAAACCTTTGCCTGGGCCTGCGAGGATGACGACTGTGTTCCAGCGATTAACACTTTATTACTTGAAAAAGCTCTAAAAGAAAATGGAGTAGAAAACGAATGCCATATCTATCCAACCGGAGGCCACGGCTGCGGCCTAGCATTCGGCAATTCTGCACATGAGTGGAGTAGAAAAATGTTTGAATTCCTGGGAAATTAGTTCCTGCTAGAGAATATTTCGGTCTGCGGCTGCTGCCGCAGGCCTTTTTGTGTAATTGGGGATTGGCGCGGGCATCGGGATTTGTGTGTGGCGTTGTTTCCGATGCCCTTTTAGTGGGCTGGGGCATCGAGAAATAGGAGTTGGGCTGAATCCCGATGCCCTTTTAGTGAGCTGGGGCATCGAGAAATTGATGTTAGGTGGAATCCCGATGCCTTTTTAGTGAGTCGGGGCATCGAGAAATGGGGTTAGGACGGAATCCCGATGCCTTTTTAGTGAGCTGGGGCATCGGAAAATAGGTGTTGGGCGGAATCCCGATGCCCATTTAGTGAGCTATGGCATCGAGAAATAGGAGTTGGGCGGAATCCCGATGCCCTTTTAGTGAGTCGGGGCATCGAGAAATTGGAGTTGGGCTGAAATCCCGATGCCCCATGTAGATTTCTCTTAATTATTGAGTAGGAAGATATGCTATACTGGTTGTAATGTAAATTAAGTAGAGGATAATTTTATGGGGAAAATAGAAGATATTAGAACTGGCTTTGAAAAAGCATATATTGATGGAAATGTAGTTTCTAATCTAGATTTTACACCTACATTTGTATCTAACAATCCGGATAAAGGTAAAAAGGTTTTATCAACTATTGAGGATGAGCTGCTTAAATGCGATCAGTTCCAAATTAGCGTTGCTTTTATTACGCAGAGTGGTATAGAGCCTTTGCTACAAACTTTAAAGGAATTAGAAGCAAGAAATATTCATGGAGAAATTCTTACAACAAATTATCTAGACTTTAGTGAACCTAAAGCTTTAAAAAAATTAAATGAATTTAATAATATTCATTTAAAAATGTATGATGTTAGTAATGATAAAAATGGTTTACATACAAAAGGCTATATTTTTAAAGATTCCGAAGTATATCGAATAATTATTGGAAGCTCTAATATGACAAAGCTTGCTTTAACTACTAATAGAGAGTGGAATACAAAAATTATTTCAACTGAAAATGGTCAAGTAGCTAAAGCGATTGTTGATGAATTTAACTCTTTATGGAATAGTAAGAAATCACTTGAATTTAATGATTTTTATGAGATATATTTAGCAAGATATAATGCGATAAAAAGGCAAAGGGAAATAATTCGTAAACAAGAAATCCCATCATTTGAGGATTATGAATTAAAGCCCAATGTAATGCAGGAACAATTTATCGTTAATCTAAAGCGATTATTGGAAAAAGGTGAAAATAGAGCACTCTTAATTTCTGCAACCGGAACAGGAAAAACTTTTGCATCAGCTTTTGCTATGCGTGATTTAGGCTTTAAAAAAGTTTTGTTTTTAGTTCATAGGTCACAATTGGCTCGTCAAACTCAAAGTGCTTATGAAAGAATATTTGCCAATACAGTTACTATGGGTCTTGTCGGAGATGGTAAATACGAAATAGAAGCAGATTATATATTTGCAACTGTTCAAACGTTAGCAAAGGATGAACATTTATTAGAATTAGATAAGAATCATTTTGATGCAATTATACTAGATGAAGCACATCATAGTACGGCTGCTACATATCAAAAAGTTATAGAGCATTTTAGTCCAAGATTATTTCTAGGTATGACAGCAACTCCTGATAAAAGAGATGATATTTATGATGGAAAAAATGTTTATGAGGTTTTTGATCATAATATCGCGCAAGAAATTAGATTACAGAATGCAATGCAATTAGACTTGCTTTGCCCATTTCATTATTTTGGAATAAATGATGATTTTAGTTTGGATGATAGAACACTTGCGGCTAGAAGTTTGTCACCAGAAGATTTTAATCGTTTAACATGTGATGAAAGAATTAGACATATTGTTGAGCAAGCTTCATATTTTGGGTATAGTGGAGAAAAAGTAAAAGGTCTTATTTTCTGTAGTAGAATAGAAGAATGCAAACAATTATCTGCAAAATTTAATAATACTATTAATCCTGATACAGGAAAATGTTTTAGAACTGTAGTCCTTGAAGGAAAATCAACTCCTGAAATGAAAGAAGATTGTTTCGAAAAATTGGCAAGTGATGGAGAAGACTATCTGGATTACATTTTTTCTGTTGATGTTTTGAATGAAGGCGTTGATATTGTAGAGGTTAATCAAATTATTATGCTTAGACCGACACAATCTCCAATAGTATTTATTCAGCAATTAGGTAGAGGGTTACGTAAAACAGAAGATAAAGAATTTGTTGTTATTCTTGATTTTATCGGTAATTATAATAATAACTTTATGATTCCAATTGCTTTATCAGGAGATAGATCATACAACAAGGATAATATACGTAGATATGTTGCTGAAGGAAATCGCATTATTCCTGGTGGATCGACAATTCATTTTGATGAAATTTCAAGAACACGTATATATCAGTCAATTGATAATGCTAGTACGAATAATATTAAATTACTAAAAAATGAATATGAATCTTTAAGAAATCGATTAGGTAGAGTACCTACAGTGTTAGATTTTAAAGAAAATGATTCAATAGAAATAAAAAAGTTCTTTGAAAAATGTGGTTCGTATTATAATTTTTTGGAAAAATATTACCCTGATGATTTACCAGGTAAATTAAATTCAATAGAATCGGAAATAATTGAATTTATATCTAAAAAACTTACTAACACAAAAAGAATTCAAGATATTGCCATCTTATCAGAGTTATTGAGTAAGCAGTTTAATATATTGCCTTATTTTAATGAGTTTACAAATGAAATAGCTAATTATAATTTTGCTTTTAATATTAGTGAATCTGTTTTTAGAAACTTAACTAATGAATTTGCAAAAGATGATGAACGTAAAAAATATAGTCATTGTGTTTTAATTAAAAGAGGTTCTAATGGATTTGAATTAGATGAGCATTTTTCAAATTTATTGGTTTCCAATCCGCTTTTTAGAAAAATGGTTGATGAATTAATAGTATATGGCATGGATTATTATAAAGAAAATTTTTCTGACACCTATAAGGACTTTAATCTACAACTTTATCAAAAATATACTTACGAAGATGTATGTAGATTACTAAATTGGCAAAGGAATATGAATGCTCAAAATATTGGTGGTTATTTCTATGATTCGATGACTAAAACATTACCAGTCTTCATTAATTATGATAAAACAGAAGATGCTATCGCTTATGAGGACAGATTTATAAATAATGATAGATTGATTGCATTAAGTAAACATCCTAGAAATGTCAATTCTCCAGATGCTGATCATTTTTATAAAAGAACTGAAAGTGATAAAGATAATAGAATCCTACTTTTTGTTCGTAAAAATAAAGATGATAATGAAGCAAAAGAGTTTTATTTTCTTGGTGAAATGTATGCTGAAGGTGATCCAAAACAAATAATAATGGAAAAAACAAAAGATAATGCATTTGAAATAAACTATAGATTGGATGTACCTGTTAGAGAAGATATTTATGAGTACATTGTAAAGGAAGGATAATATTATGAAAACAATCAAAGTCGTAGCAGCAGTAATCTGCGATGGAATTGAAAAGAAGAATAGCATTTTCGCTACAGCACGAGGCTATGGCGAGTTCAAAGGTGGCTGGGAGTTTCCAGGTGGAAAGATTGAGGCTGGGGAGACTCCTCAGCAGGCACTTGTTAGAGAAATCCATGAGGAGCTAGATACTTCTATAAAGGTGGGAGATTTGATCGATACAA
>JAILKL010000011.1 GCA_024693775.1 Pseudobutyrivibrio sp. | reverse complement strand
AACAGTCCTGTTAGAATTGTAAAACCGTTAGACGAACACCCATTTATAAACATACGTGATTGTCCGTTTAGATATAACACGGCTTATTTTTCGTAGAGGAATTTTTCTGGGAGCTCTACGTGGAAATCCTTTGCAAGGCTGCGGAAATCGTCTGGTTTGATTGTTTGAAGCTTGTTAGGTGTGATTGAAAGTACCTTTACAAGGATTTCCGCAGATTTTTCTACTGTATGCATAAGGCCAAATGTAAGATCAAAGTCTTCACCTGACGCAAACATGCCGTGATGTGCCCAGATTGCTACATCATATTGTTCCATGAGTTTTGATGTAGCTACGGCGATATCCTTTCCGCCTGGAACCATCCAATCAACTACACCAATACCTGATGGGAATACTACTGGACACTCTGTAGCCATCTCCCAAAGCTCTCTTGTAAAGATTTCATCCTTAAGTGGAAGAATGAATGTAAGCGCAATGGTATTTGTAGTATGAGCATGATAAACAACTCTATATCTACCATTTGTTACACGCTTCTTTACCTCAAGGTTCATAAGGTGTGATGGAAGCTCTGATGTAGGGCGACCACCATTTACGAATCCCCACTGAATCTGATACTTTGTACCTGTCTCATCCACCTTGATGATTCCGATTGAATCCTCTGGATCAATGATTACATTTCTGAAGTATTTGCCACTGCCTGTTACAAGGAAATACTCATTGGCAAGACCTGGAACCTCTGTACCAATTTCAGCCCATGGACCATCCTCTTTAAGATATTCCTTTACTGCTGCAACATCCTCATCCTTCATTCTATATGAAAGGTTTCCACCATTGCGCTCATGCCAGCCCTGCTCCCAGCCGTCATTTGCCATTCTAATAAATCCCTGCATAAACTTAACATCTAAAATACTCATCTTTTATCTCCTTTATAGCTCATAACCTCATCTAGGGTTTATATATGTTCTAATAATATATTTTTACTCTACAACCACCTCTACAGGTACGTTGAAGATTTTAGCTACCTTTTTGATTGTTTCTATATGGTGTCCAATGGCTGCTCCAAAGTGGTGTGTTGGGCCACATTCACTCCATCTAGTTACAAACTCTGATGCTGAGCAAGAGAATCTTGTACGCATCATTGTGTCTCCGTTTTGGAGAATCTTGCCTTCTTCATTTACGCCCTCGGCTACTACAAATTTAAAGTTGCCGTCGCCGTCCTGTGTAATGGCAAGATATGTGATATCTCCCACTGGTGGGTAGAACTGTGTTAGGTATCCTCCACCTGTTTTGCCATGGAATACATCTACAATTTTCATTGTAGGTTTCTTTGCTTTTGAAATGTCATAATCTCCGGAACCGCTATGACCAATAAGTGTTACATCATCATTGAAATCAATGGTATACATCTCTGCAAGCTGACCAGAACCAGAGATAGTCTTTAAGATACTCATGGCCATTGCCACCTTAATATCACCCTCTACCGCACATGCTGTTCCCTGCTTAATAAGCATTGAGAATGCAGGAATTAATATACTATCAACAACACCTGCCTGGCCCTTTGCGTAACCATCATAATGAGAAGCAACTAAACCAATTTGCTCATCCTTTACCCACTGCTCAAAGGCTACTACGTACTTGGCCATTTCATGAACCTTTTCTTCATCAACCTGACCAACAATATCAAAGGTATCATGGATATCTGCTATCTTTGCCTTTATAACTTCCTCGTCTGTTACATCATCTGCAATGGCCCAAATCTTTTCCCAGTCGAACTGCTTTGTGTATACATGCATTCTTCTGTAAAGATTTGACTCGTCAATATATAAATCCATCATGCCCGGATATGGACGGCCAATCTGAGCTAGGTTTGTATCTCTAAAACGACGACGACACTGTGCTGCACGGCACCACTCATCAATTTGCTGTGCTACTGCTGGATCTCCACCCTCGACTACACCTGTAATTACTGCTGAGCGCTTTCCGTAACGATTTAAATCAGCTACCATTTCACCAACAGCTCCACATGCATAAGCTTCTCCAAGCCACTCTGCTGTGCCAGCTGTATCATAATCAAGTGCCTTTAGTTTCTGAATGTTTACAAGGACAACAGGAACATCCAAATCCTTTACTGCTGGAAGCATATTGTAGCTTGTTGCATATGTAAGCAACTGCATAAATATTAAATCTACATCTGCTGCTCTGAATTTATCTCCTGCAGCCTGTGACTGCTCCTTTGTGGTAACCACACCACCATCTATAATTTCTACTGTATCTGGAATTGATGCTTTGAAATCCTCAAACTGCTTATTAAACTCTGGTACCAAGCTTGGAAACTGTGGTAAATATGCTCCAAGAGCAATAGAGAAAACACCAACTCGTGCCTTTGTTTCTACTAACATTACTTTCCTCCTACGATTTATTTATTTGCATAAAAAGCTTCAATATCAAAGGAATCGTGAACACATTGTCTAGCTGACACTAAATCCTTTAACTCGCCTGTTTTTATCATCTGCACCATTGCATTTCCAATGGCGGTGGCCTCTGATGGACCAGCTAAAACTGTAATGCCTGTAGCATTAGCTGTAAGCTCATTTAAATACTTGTTCTGACAACCACCACCAATAATATGAAGTGCTTCATATTCTTTACCGGTATTACTACGTATTTCCGATACCGTATTTCCGTAACAAGCAGCCAAGCTCTTATAAATAACTGCTGCTATTTCACCAGGTGTGTTTGGTACAGGTTGATTAGTATCCTCACAAGCCTTTTTTATTTCTTCTGTCATATTTTCTGGTGAAAGGAATCTTTCATCATTTGCATCTATAATAGAAGGAAAGCTATCACATTCCCTTGCCATAGCGGCATACTCAGCAAAGCTAAGGCTATCTTTCGCCTCATGTCTTACTTGTTGAATCATCCAAAGTCCCATTATGTTCTTTAGATATCTGTATCTATAGTCATAACCACCTTCATTAGTGAAATTACCCTTTTGGTCACATTCTCGTGATAGAACTTTCTTATTTTCTACTCCCATTAATGACCAGGTTCCAGAACTTATATAAAGTCCTTCGTCTCCTAAATGTGGCATTGACATTACTGCTGATGCTGTATCATGACTAGCACACTGAATTACCTGTAAATCAAAACCCACCTCATTTTTAATATCTTCCTTGAGATTTCCCACTATATTTCCAGGAAGCTGTAGCTCTAGAAAAATGTTTTTCGGCAATCCAAGCATCTCAATTAATTCGTAATCCCACTGTTTAGTGTCAGGGTTTACAAGACCTGTTGTGGTTCCATTTGTATACTCAGACGCCTTTTTACCTGTAAGCATGAAATTCAAATAATCTGGTATCATTAATAATGTTTTTGCTCTATTTAAAACCTCTGGTCGCTTTACTCTATCTGCTGTCAACTGATAAATAGTATTAAATATGGCCTTCTGTATACCGATACGTTTATATAAATCCGATTCAGAAATATACTTATATACCTCTTCATCCATTCCATCTGTCCTGTGATCTCTATATCCGTAGGTATCCCCTGCCGGCTGATCATTTTCATCTAACAGTACATAATCAACCCCCCAGGTATCTATGGACATGGACTCTGGAAGCTTTCCTAGCTTTTTGCATTCCTTCATACCATTTAGGATTTCAGCAAAAAGCTTATTTGTATCCCATAGCAGCTTTCCATCTACATTTGTCATGCCATTTTCAAATCTATATACTTCCTCCATGGAAATTAAACCGTCCTTAATTGTAAACAACATATGTCTACCACTGGACGCGCCTATGTCCACAGCTAAATAATATTTTTCCATAAAAATTCCTCTATTTATTGTTTTATCAATATTATTTCTCGAGCAATAAATTTATTATGGTATAAGTATATGCTGATGCAATTGTATAATTAAGGACGTGAAAATAATAAAAATAGGACTTTATTTGCATTCATTTTGTTTATATAATATAGCTATGGAAAAATTATTGTACGAGCAGCTGGCAAAGCTGACAGACGAGGAAAAGGAAATACTAAGCGGTAGAGAAATCGATAAAAAGAGGTATTCTACTGGAAACAGCTTTGTTATAGATAGTGAAAAGCTATTAAAAAAAGGACGTCTCATTGAGATACGTCCTCATACAAGATTTGTGCATTTTCCAAAGCATTCTCACAACTACGTCGAGTTTGTATATATGGTATCAGGGGAAACACACCATATTTTAAATGGTACAGATGAAATCACGTTAAAGGCTGGGGAGCTACTTTTTTTAAATCAAAATGCCACCCAGGAAATATTGCCTGCCTCTGAAAATGATGTAGCAGTGAACTTTATTTTACTTCCTGAATTTTTTGATGAGGCACTGCGCATGGTACCAGAGGGAGACCTGCTTAGAGACTTTCTGATTTCCACTCTATCGCCGGATTCATCATTTTTGACATATCTGCATTTTCCTGCTGCAGATATACTTCCTGTGCAAAATCTGATGGAAAACATGATATACACTATGCTAATTCAGTCCTCTGAAACTATCATAAATAATATCAACAAAACCACTATGGGCCTCTTGCTGCAAACTCTGTCTGCCTATGTATCACTAGTAAATCAGGGCACTCCATCTCAATACGAGCAAAACCTTCTTTTAACAGTGCTTAAATATATTGATACCCATTACCAAAACGGCACCCTAGAGGCTATAGCAGAAAAAACAAAGCAGCCCACCTATTACATCAGTAGACTTCTAAAAAATCACACAGGAAAAAACTTTAAGGAACAGCTAATGACCCGTCGCCTACAACAGGCCGCCTATCTACTAGGCCACACCACCCTAACCGTAGAGGATATCTATACCTACATCGGATATGATAACAGTAGCTATTTTTATCGAAAGTTTAAGGACATGTTTGGAATGTCCCCAAAACACTATCGACTATCAGCTGCAACAAGCGAGTCTCTACTCTAGAGTTTTCATGCGATTTCTAGTAGAATATTTTTATGGACATTAAATACAGATTAGCAGAGGCCATGAAGACCTGTATGAAATCCACCGCGGTAGAAAACATTACCGTAAAGCAAATTGTGGATGTGTGCGGCGTTTCCAGACAGACCTTTTATAGAAACTTCATAGACAAATACGATTTAATAAACTGGTATTTTGATTGCCTTTTGGAGCAATCCTTTAAGGAGATGGGAAAAGGTGAGACTGTACGAGAGGGTCTCATCAAAAAATTTGCCTATATAAAGGAAGAAAGACTCTTTTTTACAGCAGGCTTTAAGGGTGATGAGCAAAACAACCTAAAGGAGCACGACTTTATTATGATTTATGAATTTTACTGTGCTCTCATCCGTGAAAAGACAGGTGCTCCACCAGATGCCAAAACCAGAAAATTGCTGGAAATGTATTGTCAGGCGTCTATTTACATGACAGTACAATGGCTCATTAAAGGCATGAAGGAATCCGAGGAAGCCTTGGCTGATCTTATGATAGAAGCCATGCCACCTATGTTACACTCTCTATTTAAAGAGATTGATTTAGTTTAAAAAGCTACTATTTAAGCCCCTTGTGGGCTTTTTATATTATGTTACACATACGGACATCTGTAACTTATATTGTCATAGCCATTAATGCTACAATATTTTTCGTAGAGGAGTGTTAATTATTTAACACAATCAATAACAATATTAGTTTGAAGAAAAGGAGTTTAGTGTTATGGCAAACAGAATTTCACTTAACGCAACATCTTATCATGGCGCAGGCGCTATCAATGAGATCGTAAACGAAATCAACGGAAATGGATTCAAGAAGGCATTTGTCGCTTCTGATCCAGACCTTATCAAATTTGGTGTTACAGGAAAGGTTACAGACCTTCTTGATGCAGCAAAGATTCCATATGAAATTTATTCAGATATCAAACCAAATCCAACAATCGCAAATGTACAAAACGGTGTTGAGGCATTCAAGAAGTCAGGAGCTGATTGTATCGTAGCAATCGGTGGTGGTTCTTCTATGGATACATCAAAGGCAATCGGAATCATCATCACAAACCCAGAGTTTGAGGATGTTCGTTCACTTGAGGGTGTAGCACCAACAAAGAATCCTTGTGTACCAATTATCGCTGTTCCAACTACAGCTGGTACAGCCGCTGAGGTTACAATCAACTACGTTATCACAGATGTAGAAAAGGAAAGAAAATTTGTATGTGTTGATACACATGACATGCCAATCGTTGCTGTTGTAGATCCAGACATGATGTCTTCTATGCCAAAGGGCCTTACAGCTGCTACAGGTATGGATGCTCTTACACATGCTATCGAGGGATACACAACAAAGGCTGCTTGGGAAATGACAGATATGTTCCATCTTGAGGCTATTCGTCTTATCTCTGAGAACCTTCGTGACGCAGTAGAGAACAAGAAGTCAGGCCGTGAGGGAATGGCTCTTGGCCAGTACATCGCTGGTATGGGATTCTCTAACGTAGGTCTTGGTATTGACCACGCTATGGCTCATACACTTTCAGCTCATTATGACACTCCACACGGTGTTGCTTGCGCAATGTTCCTTCCAATCTCTATGGAATTCAACCGTGAGTACACAGGCGAGAGACTTCGTGAAGTAGCTAGAGCTATGGGTGTTGAAGGTGTCGACAACATGTCTCAGGAAGAATACCGCGATGCAGCTATCGCAGCAGTTAAGAAGCTTTCTTCAGATGTAGGAATCCCAACTACACTTGATAAAATCAAGGAAGAGGATCTTGACCAGCTTGCAACAGATGCTCTTAACGATGCATGCTATCCAGGTAACCCACGTGAGGCTACAAAGGAGCAGGTAATCGAGATGTTCCGTATGCTTATGGCATAATTAACTCTATAAAATAAAAGTGCTATTCCCTCTCAACGAGGGTTTAGCACTTCTTTTTTTATCTATTTATTTTATACGTATATGCGGTATCATAGGTAGCCACATAAAGTGTATCGTCTTTGATTTCCATCTGCTCTACCATAGATTCCACTGGGATACTCTCCACAGTTTCTCCTGTGTTTTTATCTAGGAGATAAATGTAATCTGGCTCTGAGGTAAATCCATAAGAGCAAATAATTGTATCATCTACTATCTGGAAATTCGAAGCGTTACTTACAAGTGGATTACTTCTCCAAATAACCTTTGCTGTATCTGGATTTATAGCCACCATATAACATGAATTAGGCTCCTCTGTAGCATATCCATTATGTCCCACAGAAACATATAGCACACCATCTACAAGCTTTGCCCAACGTATGTATTGAGTGGCAGCTGAGAAATCATTGGTCTCATCATCTGCTCCCATGCACAAATAAAACAAATCTAAATCATACTGAGATGAATATGTTTGTGTATCATAAATTGTAAGCGAAGTATACTCGTATCCATAATCGCCACCATTATATGGCACATAGGTATAGGTACCATCATCATAATTAGGGTCTGCAAGAGTGAATCCATTTTCATTTGCCCAATCTTCTGTTTTTAGCCAGTCTGTCTTTTCCTTACTGGTCTCAGTAAGAGAAATATGCTTTGCAGCCGCAGGCTTTGCCTCATCGCTACAGTAATAGTTCCAGCTAGGATTGTCTACAGAGGCTACGTATGCATCATTGTAGACATCACTCTTATCCTCTGGCTCCACCTCAGATGTTTCACCCTCTTTTGTCTCTACAAGCTTTGACATGTCCTGCTCTTCGGTTATCTTATACTCCTCCTTGATCAAGTCTCCCAGATCATCATAGGAAAGCAGTACTTCCATATCACCTGCTGCGTAGCTGGCAATCTCATAAGGTGAAAAATAAATATGCAATCCCTCAGAGGTCAAATTCCAAGTATATGCATCATGTGCAAACTTTGATTTAAATGCATCACCAGTACCATCTTCATCATAATAGAAGGATTCTACTTCTTCCAAAATTCCTGGATGCTCCTCCTCCAGCTTGTTCTTAATCAAAGCTGTCACAGCATCTGTATCAGTAACGATCTCAGAAATACCAATCTCATCTCCTGTGTCCACATTATAATTATAAGACTCACTAAATCTGTTAGGATGTGCTCCACCAGTGTAATCACTCTCGTACACCATAATAGTGAAAATCTTGTCATCTATTCTAGGCAAGTCCACCGAATAATCCATGTAATACTCGCCTTCCTCGACGGGTTCCTCCACTGCGGCCCATCCAGCATTTTCCGCTGTATTCGTCTTTACGTTTTCCTCCCAGGTACCATTCAAATCATTTATTCTATCAGCTAAAAATGAATGGCTAGCTGCATAATCCTCAGACAAAATAATCTCTGGATATGACCCGGTTGCAAGCACCTTATCATCCTTCTTTGACTCAATGGAATGTGTAACCACAGTTACAATAGTATCTGCCGCAGCATCACTCATAGCTTCTGAACCACCAGTTACCTCGGTAATCTTTTCCTCAGCTGCGCATCCCATCAGGGACATAGTCATGGCTGCCACTAAAAGGCCTGCCACAATTTTCTTTTTCATAGTATTCTTCCTTTCTGCCACAGTTTCCCATGGTATCTCTCTCTTGAAACCACAATTTTACCACAGTTCCCCCCTACTGCCAATAAGACCCAAGGCCATCCTCCGTGCCTTTTAATTTATTATGGCCATGGCCTCCCACTACCCGCCGAATATTTTTAATTCGAAAAGATTTATAGATTATCTTAATGGACAAAATCGAGTATGTATGGGTGTCCTTCTACGCGTTTTACTATTCGAAGGGACTGTACGTACAAAGCAGACACTTTAGGTCACATAAAAAAGCCCCTACAACCAAGCAGTATATAATTGCCTTCATTGGTCGTGGCGCCTAAGAAACAATACGAAACGAATTACTTGATAACAGGCACCATTCCAGATTCACGTCCGTGTTCAGCTGGCATTCGCCTCGCCATCCATGGCTCGGCGTGTCTGTTATCTACGTAATTCGTTTCTTTGTTTCTAAACCTCCACTTAAAATCAGGCAATTATTATCCTGCTTGGATTGTAGGGACTTATTTAATTTAAAAATATATGTCTGCTCTTTGTACGAACAGTCCTGCTAGAATTGTAAAACCGTTAGACGAACACCCAT
>JAILKL010000061.1 GCA_024693775.1 Pseudobutyrivibrio sp. | reverse complement strand
ACATTATTTTGAACAGCATAGTCCACCATACGCTCATAAGTCTCTATCAACTCTGCGCGTCTGAGCAATGCCTGATCTTTATCTAAATTGCTTTCCATCTTGGAATCTAAGTGCAGGTCTGCACAATGAATAATCCGCATAATTTCTCCCTAACATATACTCCCATTTTACGTGATACTATTCTAGCATATAACGCCGCATTCTACACGATGAAATATCTACAAAAAACACCCCCAAAATCTGACTATTTACCCCCATGAGCCCCTTTTCACACATCTTAAAACTGTTCTCACCTCCCCTCCTCCCTGCCTCGCCAGTAATAGCTCTTTGGGCTCTAGAAATCACTATCTGGCTATGCCGCACAAACTCTCACAGAATTAAGATTCTCTAAATGGTCAATCGCATATGTTTATTCATGAGTGTTCTTCTGACGGTTTTACAATTCTGGCAGGACTGTTCGTACAAAGCAGACACACTCAATATAAATTACGAAGATTCAACAAGGTATGCCCCACACAGGTTCTTGATTTTTAGTGGAGTCCTATAAGCACAGAAGTGAATTACATAGCCAACTGGCATGCCGAGCCATGGACGGCGAGGCAAATGCCAGCTGAACATGGACGTGAATCTGGCATGGTGCCAGTTGGCTAAGTAATTTACTTCGTCTTGCTTATTGGGCTGCACGACCAATGAGAGAACCTGTGTGGGGCATACCTTGTTGATACTTTTAGAAAAAACTAATAGTGTCTGTTTTGTACGGACAGTCCTTTCGAATGGTAAAACGCGGCAGAAGTACACCCATACATATGCGATTCTGACCATTAAGAGAATCTAGAATTCTGCTCGAATTGTTTGTGCGGCATAGCCAGATAGTGGTTTCTAGAGTCATAGTCAACAATATATAAGGGAGGAGGGGAGGACAAACATATACTGCGAATGGGGCCCATGGGAGAGCGCAAAAAACGGGGCCGCCTATGATTTACATAAACGGCCCCGCCTTTTATACTTGCATCAGATTTCAAGCTTTTCTTGGGTGCGATCACCTAGCTTGAATTGGCTAACTACGCGTGTAAGGTCATCTGAAATATCGCCTTGCTTGTCGGCCATGTTGTTGATGTCGACTACGGTTTCAGATACGTTTTCTACGGATTCCATAACTACTGCAGAGTTGGCAGCTGTGTTTTGTGTTGCCTCCGCAATGTTTTGGATGGCGCCACGAACTTCGTTCATGACGGTTTGGATACTTTGAGTCATAGATGAAAGATTTTCTGAGGATTCCTTGATGCTTTCAGCATCCTGTCCATATCTTTCTGCCACCTCTACAAAGCTTTGATAATCAGGTGTTACTGTTTCAGATACATAGTTTAGAAGGGATTTTGCATTGTCTGCTAATCCTTCGAATGCATTCTGGATACCTGATATTGTATCTTGAATCTTGCCAACGGATTCTGAGGTTTCGCCGGCAAGCTTTCCAATTTCTGTTGCTACAACTGCAAATCCTTTACCCTGCTCTCCTGCTCTGGCAGCCTCGATAGATGCGTTGAGTGATAACAGTGTAATTTGGTCTGCAATGTCTGCAATTACACCAGCCATTTCGCCAATGCTTTCTACTACCTTGGATTGAGCAATGCTTTCTTCAAGCTTTGTCTCGTAGCTTGTCTTTAATGCCTCTGATTTAGCGAAGGCTTCCTGGCTGCTCTTTCCAATTTCAGCTGCACGCTTTTGGATGTCTGTTGCTAGTTCAAGGCTTCCCTGTGTTTCATCATTAAGATCGTCTGTTGACTGAGCTACCTGGTCTACTGATGCTGATAGCTGCTGTGTTGCAGCTGAAGAGTTCATCATGTCCTCGTTTACTGCAGTCATTACCCTGACAATGTTGTCAAATTCCTGCTTTAAGTCTGTTGCGCCAGCCTTTAGTCTGTTGCTGGCTTCATTTATCTCTACAGAATAGTCTGCAATGCTTTGGATAACATCCTTGTTGTTTCCGTACATTTCATTTAATGAGGTGGACATAACTGCCAGCTCATCTCGTCCGCTTACCTTTAGCTGATCTACTGTAAAGTCACCACTTGCCAGCTCTGTAGCAAAGTTTTGAACCTTTTTGATTGTCTTGGAAACACCACCAATGCTTATAACAATAAATATAATTGCTATAATAAGTGCAACCACACATACTGCCACAAGACGATTTATCAATACATAGATTGGCTGCATTAGCTCGTATGCATCTATAGAAACTAATAGCTTCCAGCCTGTATCTTCAATTGTATCGTAGAATACCTTGTAATCCTTTTTAGCGTCTGAGTATGAGCTAACGCCTTCAGGATTTGCCAAAATTTCCTCGCCCATGATAGCAAAGGATGCATTCTCATCCTCTGTAATGTTCTGGCCAGCCTGTACCTTGGCATCATCATAGCCTGCTAAAAGTACACCACTGCCTGATGTAAGGATACCTACACCGCTTTCGCCCACCTTTACATTTGCAATGATGTCTGTAATAGATGTAAGCTCGATGTCCACTGTTACACAACCAATCTTTGTTCCGTTTACAACAATTGGTGTTGAGCATGAAGACATAATTGTTCCTGAACTAGGATCATAATATGGATCTGTAATCATTGCTGAATCAGAGCCCATAGCATTTGTATAGTATTCTTCTCCAAAATAGTTATACTCTGCATTAGAATAATCCCATGTTGTTACAATGTTTTCACCATCCTTATACACATAAGGTCCATAGTACTCCTGTGTTGGATCATATACGTATGGTTCAAACCATAGTCCAGAGCCGAGTACTATATCGTTGGTGGAAATCATGTCTGTAAGCATCGATTCATAACTTTCCCACGAAGTGTAGGTATACGAATTTGCTACAGCAATGGCGATAGCGTCTGCCATTGTTTTTACCCCATCAAGATAATTAGAAACCTCAGCAATATTCGCTCTTAACTCTACTTCCATTTCATTTTGAGTAGTTTCATCTACAAGAGCTTCGCTAGAAGTCGCTGAGATTATAGTCAGTACTATTTGGGCAATTACAAGCACTGGCAAAATCATAACCATCATTTTGGTTCCAATTTTTTTAAAGTTCATACACGACCTCCATACATTATCCACTATTACATAGTGGTCTATTATTGTAATAATACATTTCAGCTGTGAATAAACTTTGAAATAATATCTGATATATTGTGTATAAAGGGACAGAATTATGTAACAAAAAAGAGCATTAGCTTATAAACTAATGCTCTCATATTCAGTCATTACATTTTGTTAAATATATTTTCAATGGCATTTATAATCTTTGTCTGCATAGGTGGTTTTACAAAATATCCTGCAGGCTTTAGATCAAGAACTGCATCTACATGGGCTTTATCAGCTATTCCTGTAAGGAAAATAACAGGAACATCGCTATAATCAGGCTCCTGACGAATCATTTCTAGAGTTTGTTTTCCATCAATTACAGGCATCTCATAGTCTAGAATGATAAGATCTGGCTTGTCCTGACCCATAACCTTCATGCACTGGGCTGCAGATGTAGCTAGGCTAACTCTGTATTTATCTTGAAGCATATTTCTCATATTTCTGAGAAGCACAGGATTGTCATCTACTACGATAATGTGCTTTTTGCCGATTTCTTCTATGCCATTTAAAATAGCATCTGCGTTCATGCCAAACTCATGACAAATAGCCTTTATGATAGTGTCCTTATTTCCCTGAGGTAAATGCTTGCACTGTCCAGAATAATAATATTCTATGAACTGCTGCTTTTTGGTTTCTTTACCATAAGTGATAACAGGCAGCATCTCGTTAAAATCCTTTATGGCAGCAAACACATCCTCATGAGACATATCAAATCCATCTATATCCATCAATACCAAATCTGGACCATACATTTTCAGGATACTCTTTACTATTTTGCCATTGTTGGTACAAAGCTGCGTGTCGAAATTCTGCGCTAAGAAAGTGTTTGTATCCGTTGTTTCGTTACTAAAATCCCCAACTATTAGTATTTTTCGCATCTTGTCTCTCCTTGAAAACTATTGTTGTAGCTTATCAATGTCTATAAGAGCTTCATCCCCCTCAAAATTAATAATGTGCTGATTTAGAACATTGATAGCCTCTTGTATCTCACTCTCGTATGAATATGAATTTATCTGCTTCATGATATTGTCCGCCTGCTCGGAATTGTTTGTAAGCAATGACATCTTTAACATCTCAAGCAACGCGTAAAGCTCATCCATATCCTGTATCATAGGCTTTTCTACTTCTGATTTAAGTACTGATAATCGGGACTTCATATTGTCCATCTCCTCTATCAATATAGGGGTTAGGACTCGTATTCTATCTAGCTGATTATCTCTGGCAGCATATTCACAGGTTTTAGCTAAAGCGCCCAACGAAGTGGCACCTATGGTGTTGGCCATGCTCTTTACGCCGTGTACTTTTATTCTGTAATCTTCAACAGGCATATCTGTGTCTATTGAATCATAATATCTAATTATTTCGTCTCTCTCGAAATCGATTGAGTCATAGAAATCTATAGCTGTCTGATATACCATTGCGGTATCTGGAAAATGTAATAATGCATATTCCCAATCAACTCCCTCGATTTCTGGAAGCTCTACTTTGTATACACGATTTTTTCTAGCTAAATCGTTTTCGTCCTCCTGATGATATTCTAACAAATCTTCAGGTAAAAAGTCTCTAATTGTTTTCTCTAATTGTGCTGGAACAATTGGTTTTGACAAAAATCCATGAAATCCCATGGTCAAATATTTTTCTCTGGCGCCTGCTATGGCGTTTGCTGTAAGTGCAATAACAGGAGTTCCTAAGCATTTATTATCCTCTAGTGTAGCCATTTTCTTGAAGGTGGCCACACCGTCTAGGCCAGGCATCATATGATCTAGGAAAATCATATCGAAATGCTCCTGCTTTATCATGGAAAGACATTCCTCACCACCAGATGCTTCAAACACCTGAACCTTTGACTCCTTTAAAAGTGAACCAAAAACCTTTCTATTCATTGCGTTATCATCAACTACCAAGAATCTGGCATTTGGTGCCTCGAAGGAAGCACTGTATTCATAATAGGATGACATATGACTAAGGCTGGACTCAAAATCGCCTATTGGCTCATAGTCAGTCACACCTTGATTTATTGTAAATGAAAAAGTAGAACCCTTACCGTATTCAGAATCTACTTCTAGATTTGCACCCATCATTCTAAGAAGGTTTTTGGTGATGGCCATTCCAAGACCTGCACCCTCTATGTTTCTATTTCTGGAAATATCTAGTCGCTCGAAGGATTCAAACAATCGTTTCATATCCTCCTGCTTGATACCAATTCCAGTATCCTTTATTGAAAAAGATAAATCTACCGTACCATCCAAATTTTTAGAGGAATTTACTGATACGGTGATGCTACCCTCGTGGGTATATTTGATGGCGTTGGCTAAAATGTTTGTAAGTACCTGCTTAATACGAACATCATCACCCACCAGGTTGCTAGGAATATCACTGGAAACCTTGCTTATAATCTCCAGATTTTTTTCCTTGGCCTTTATAGTTACATTGTTAAGAACATCATGCATCATACTCATGAATGCGTATTCGCCCTCTACAATGCCCATTTTTCCTGATTCAATCTTTGTGATATCCAGAATATCGTTGATAAGTGTAAGTAGTGTCTGAGAAGCAGTCTTTATATCAAGAGCATATTCCTCAACCTGCTTTTCAGATGTCTCACGTAAAATCATCTCATCCATTCCCATGATGGTATTAATAGGTGTACGGATTTCATGAGACATATTTGCAAGAAAAGTACTTTTGGCCTCTGTAGCTGACTGGGCAATTTTTTCTGCCTTTTTTGCCGCCAAGGTTTTTTCCAACAAGTCATCATTATTGGTTTCTGCAATTGCATAAAGCTTGTTATAAATATTTGCCTGGAACTTTACGATTACACCTGTTGCTGTGGAAGTAATGAAAAGTGCCTGAATTACATCAGAAAAAACCGCCTTTCTGCTGGTCAGGTCCATTACATATTCTGGATGGAAATAGGAAATAACATAGCACCCAACTATAACTGCTGCATCTGTTAAAAGCATGAATATAAAATCCATACCATCCAAAAGCATAAATATGAAAATTAATCCCATGGAAAACCAACAAACAATACCACTGTTGATACCGCCAGTTGTAAAGAACATAACTGGAAGAATAATGATAATAACTACGAAACAAACTGCAACTGTACTATTTCTCAGCTGATTTTTAAAATTTGCCAGGTATATACAGATCAGGTCAACTACAATAGCTACTAGTATTGTAAGTGTTAAGACAAATGGTAAATGATTGGCCACATTAAATGGCAATGCAATCAGACCCCCAATAAAACCTATAATCGTAATAATGTTGAACATAACTACATTTGTTGGGAGATCAGCACTAAAAAATGTTTTATATAAACTCTTTAACTTTTTCATTTTTTCTATCCTTTGTATTTAAAAAAACACACTTTTAATATAATGGATATCAACAAATTCCACAAGTTAAAGGTCAGAATATTTGATATATTATCTGTTAAATATTCTCAATTTGCCAATCAATTGGCTCTAATCCGTTTTTCTTTAAGAAATCATTTGTCTGACTAAAATGTTTGTTGCCGAAAAAGCCTCTATAAGCTGATAGTGGCGATGGGTGTGGTGATTTTAAAATCAAATGATGTGGGTTGTTTAGCTTTGAGCATTTTTTTGCAGCCGGAGAGCCCCAAAGTAAAAATACTATTGGTCTGTCCTGCTTGTTTAAAACATCTATGACTGCATCTGTAAACTGCTCCCAGCCTAAGCTTTTATGAGAGTTTGCTTCATGGGCTCTAACTGTAAGAACATTGTTGAGCATGAGTACACCCTGGTGTGCCCATTTTTCAAGATAGCCGTTGTTTGGAATATAGCATCCCAAATCGTCATGAAGCTCTTTATAGATATTTACAAGTGATGGTGGAGTCTTTACCCCAGGCTTTACTGAGAAGCATAATCCATGGGCCTGTCCTGGCTCATGATATGGGTCCTGACCTATTATTACAACCTTAACCTGAGAAAGAGGTGTGAAATTGAAGGCATTGAAGATATCGTCTGCTGGAGGATATACTACATGCTCATGATATTCCTTTTTTACTCCCTCATATAAAGCTTTGTAATATGGTTTCTTAAACTCTGGTGATAATGGCTCTAACCAATCATTTGTAATTGCTGACATATGTATTCCTTTTCTATTGTTATGATAAAATCCAGTCGTCCAGTGGGAGCCAATAGCCCTTTTCCTTTAATTCTGCCTCGATTATATCTAGTTCTTCTTCATTTTCTGCACTGATAACATGATAATGATATCCACTGGTAGCAGAGCTAAGTGATTTTGATTTGCCTGACTCGATGGCATCCATAAATTCCTTTGCATCACGTCTTGAGCGCACATTTAAAGGCGCCTCCAAACGATTGTAAAATCTATGGTTGATGATAATGTTTTCAGCACATCCACCGTTATCCACTATAGTAAAAAGCTCATCTAGGATTTGGTCATCTGTATGACGACTTTTTATTATACGCTTGCATTTGCTTTCGGCAGAAATAATATATCCACGATTGGTAGAAATAATCTCCATGCCATTTGCTCTGATTAAGGCGATGTCTGTAACTACCACCTGTCGGCTAACATCCAGGCTTTTTGCCAGGGCGGTTCCAGAAACTGGCTTATCCGATTGTCTAATAATTTCTATTAGTTTTTTTCGTCTTGTCTGTCCGTCCATAGTATCTCCTATATTGCTCTAAGATTCTTCATAGAAATATCAAGAATAGGGGCAGAATGTGTCAAAGCTCCGCTAGAAACATAATCTACTCCGCTATCAATAATATTTTGAATATTTTCTTTTGTTACATTTCCTGAGCACTCTGTCTTTGCTCTACCATCAATTATTTTAACAGCTTCCTTCATAGTTGCAACATCCATATTATCAAGCATAATAATGTCTGCTCCGGCCTCAACAGCCTCTTTAACCTGCTCTAAGGTTTCTGTTTCGATTTCGATTTTTCTAACAAATGGAGCGTAGGCCTTTGCCATCTCAACAGCCTTTGTAACAGAGCCTGCTGCACCTATATGATTATCCTTTAATAGAATACCATCTGATAAATTATAACGATGATTCTGACCGCCACCGCATTTAACAGCGTACTTCTCAAAAATTCTCATGTTAGGTGTAGTTTTTCTTGTGTCTAAAAGCACTGTCTTGCAGCCTGCAAGTAATGCTGCCACCTCATGAGTGTATGTGGCAATGCCGCTCATTCTCTGCAGATAATTTAAGGCTACTCTCTCACCTGAAAGGAGTACTCTAATATCTCCTCTTACCTTTGCCATGAGCTGACCCTTCTTTACCTCGTCGCCATCCTTTACATACTTTTCCACAACTGTATCTGCATCCAAAAGCTTGAATACACGCTCGTATACATCCATTCCACAGATGATTCCATCCTGCTTGCAGATAAGATCAACCTCTCCTGGCTGTGGGTTTGGCATAACAGAATTTGTTGTAACATCTTCGCTTGAAATATCTTCTCTAAGAGCCATAAGAATAAGCTCATCAGCATTTAGTGTCATAGTAATGTTGTTCATTATATTGCCTCCTTTTGGGCTCTTAATTTTTCTTCTCTCTTTATTTCACCTACAACCATGGCATGATAGTTGTCCATGATTGATGGCAAATCTTCGTATCCATCCATATTTACCAGATTATCAAATTTATCTGTTGTTTTAAATGATGTTGTTTGTGCAATGTCGGCTGCTGCACGCTTTGCAAACACCAGTGATTCCAAAAGTGAATTGCTGGCTAGTCTGTTGCGTCCATGAACACCATTACAGCTGGTTTCTCCAACGGCATACAGCTGGTCCATTGTAGTTTTGCTAGAGCTGTTTACATATATACCGCCCATGAAATAATGCTGGGCTGGAACTACTGGCACCCAATCCTTTAGTGGATCATAGCCTGCCTCTAGACACTTTTTATAGATATTTGGGAAATGGTTTAATATCTCATCCTTTGGAATAGGAGAAAAATCTAGCCACACATGCTCAGTATTTTGCTCCTTCATTTTTGCAAAAATAGCCTTGCTAACCACATCTCTAGGCTGTAATTCATCTGTAAATCTCTCACCATTTTTATCTCGTAAAACAGCTCCCTCTCCTCTGACTGATTCTGAAATCAAAAAGCTTCTGCCATTTTGTCTGGTGAAAAGAGTGGTAGGATGAATCTGCACATAATCACAATTTTCAAGCTTAACATTATGATACATGGCTAGTGCTAGTGCATCTCCTGAGATATGTCTAAAATTAGTAGAATGTGGATATACACCACCTAATCCGCCACAAGCTAACACTGTAACATCAGCCTGTATTGCTGTGGTCTTTCCATCCATATCTGCCACAACTATTCCATAGCATACATTGTCCTGACATACCCAATCCACCATGGTAGTGTGGGCCATAAGAGTGATATTATCTCTCTCCTGTACTCTAGCTAAAAGCTTGCTGGTGATTTCCTTACCTGTGATATCAGCATGGAATAAAATTCTATTATTTGAGTGGGCACCTTCCTTCGTAAATACGAATTCACCGTTTCGCTTTTCAAATTCTACTCCATACCCAACCAGGTCCTTAATAATATCCTGAGAGCTACGGATCATTATCTCTACAGACTCTTTTCTGTTCTCATAATGACCAGCTCTCATGGTGTCCTCAAAATAGGATTCATAGTCATCCTCATCCCTGAGCATACAAATACCACCCTGAGCTAAGAAGCTATCGCATCCATCTAACGCATCCTTTGAGATACATAAAATATTTTTTTCCTTTGGTAAACTCAGTGCACAAAATAATCCTGCAACACCTGTGCCTACAATAACAACGTCATATTTTGTTTCCATCTTTTTCTACCCTATTTTAAAAAATTTCTACTGTGCCAACTGCAACATTCTAGAAAGTGGCTCCAAAGATTTGATTCTTTTTTCGCTACCAACCTCAATAACACCTGTGTTGTCACGCAGGCAATCGCGCACCTTTTCCAAGGTAACCTTTTTCATGTTTGGACAAATCTGTGTAGGTCCTGCTGCATAAAACTTTTTAGTTGGATTATTTTTCTTTAATTGATAAAGCACTCCTAATTCCGTAGAAATAATAAACTCCTTAGCATCAGATTTAGTTGCATATTCTATTATTCCAGAGGTACTACCAATATAATCTGCTTCGGCTAATACCTCCAATGTACATTCTGGATGAATCAAAACCTCTGCCTCAGGGTGAGACTCCTTTGCTCTTTTAACCATGTCGGCTGTAACTGCCTTATGTACATGACAGAATCCATCATTAAAAATGAAATGCTTTTCAGGAAGCTTTTCTGCAATATATCTACCTAGATTTTCATCTGGAATAAAATAGATATTTTTATTAGGCAATTTCTCCACAATCTTCATGGCATTTGCTGAAGTTACACACACATCTGAGTGCATTTTTAATTCAGCAGTGGAATTGATATAGCAAACCACGGCCACATCCTCATAATTTTTTCTAACCTCTTCGATTTTTTCCACATCTGCCATATGTGCCATAGGGCAATCAGCGTTAATGTCCGGCATAAGCACAGTTTTCTCTGGATTTAAAATCTTAGCAGATTCCCCCATGAACCTAACTCCCGCAAAGACAATCGTACTTTCCTTTAACCCCACAGCAACCTTTGCCAGATAATAGCTATCCCCAATATAATCTGCTATGGCCTGCACCTCATCACAGACATAATAGTGGGCTAATATCACAGCGTTTTTTTCATTTTTTAATCTTTCGATTTCCTGTACGATACTGTCTCTTTCATTTTCTACCGTAGGCATAACATAATCTCCTTTTACAATGCGATAATCGCTTACATTTTCCTTTACAATTGATAGAAATTGTACCACATGTATTGTCTACTGACAAGACAGTTGTAATATACAGAAAAAGACAGTAAAAAAGCGCCTCTCACCCATGTGAGAAGCGCTTATAAATACATATATTAAACTAATAAGACTAGTGTAAGTACAGTGACTAAAATAGAAATAATAGACATTACGATGGTTGCAATGGCTAAGCCTCTTTTAGAGGTCTGAAGTCCCTGTGATGCAAAATAGAAATCTAAGATGTAAATAAGAATTCCAAATGAAACACCAACAAATGATAATAATAAACCAACAATAGATAAAACAAAACCTATAACACAAAGCTTTTCTTTTTTCTTGTTGTCCTCATATGCCATATTTGCAGCAAACTGGTCTACGTTATTAGGCTGCATCTGTGGCTGGCCTTGCATCTGTGGCTGGCCCTGCATCTGTGGCTGGCCCTGTGCCTGTCCCTGTGCCATCTGAATCTGATTGAAAAGACTTGTAAGAATACTCTTGTAAGAATCACCTGCCATATTATTAAGAGCTCCTGAATCTAACATCATAAACTTCTTTCCAATACTAATTGTCCAGGCATAAATAGTAATGTTCTGTCCCTGAATGAAATACTGGAAGCCTCTCTGACCATAGAGAATAGGATCATTAAAATAAAACATATCCTCTCCGTATTTATTCATCCAAGTAAATTTATTTATCTGAAGCCATGATCTTACAATACCATCAATCTGAGCTGGATCTGCGTTAAACTGAAAATTATAAACTGTTTTTCCCTGATTCACTTTACTACCTCCATAAGTATAACAAAAACTACCTAAGTGATGCTTTATCACTTAGGTAGTAATATACTACTTTCACTTTTCGCCGTCAACCTTATTTTTTATTTTTTTACTATAAAATAAAAAATTATCTACAGCAGTGTATTTACTTGAAAGTAACAATAGTAACTCCAGCATCACCCTCACCAAATTCTCCTAAATGAAACTCTGCCACATTTTTGCATTTGCGTAGATACTGCTGCACACCTGCTCGTAATGCTCCAGTACCCTTTCCATGAACCACTCGTACAGAGGCAAGATGACTTATATAGGCATCATCCAAATATTTCTCAAGCTTTGCTATACCCTCATCTACTGTACATCCCAGTAGATTGATTTCAGGTGAAATGGACGCTGCCTTGTTGAAGCCACCATAGGTCATGTTCTTAACTCTTGTACCCTTCTTTGGAACAAACTTGTCTTCCTCCTGAATAAGCACAAGATCGCGGATATTTACAGTAGATTTCATAATACCCATCTGCACAGTAAGATCACCCTTGGCATTTGGCTTGGTGCATACCTGGCCTGTTAAATTCATGCTAAGAACCTTTACCTTGTCACCAATATGTAAGTCTGTAGGAACATTGTGGTTTTCCTGAACCTTTTTCTCTTCCTTGGCCTTATTCTTTGATTTGTTAATATTTTTACCAAGAGCTGCTCTTTTTGCCTCCATGGCAGAAATATTACCGCCACCCTTGCCAAATTTATTGAAGTCACGAATAGTTTCATCTGCAAGGTTCTTTGCTTCCTGAAGAATCTGTGCTGCCTCCTCATGAGCCTCTCGCATAAGCTCTTCGCGCTTGTTCTTTATCTTTTCTTCCTTTGCAGTAGCGCTAGCAAGCTTTGCCTCTGCATCCTTTAATGCAGCCGCTGCCTCTGCTGCATCCTGCTCTACCTGATGGCGCTTTTGCTCTAAATCCACCATAAGGTCTTCAAAAGATCTATCCTGCTCTGATAGTCTGCCCTGGGCATCATCTATTAAATCCTGAGGAATTCCAAGCTTTGTGGAAATGGCAAAGGCATTTGACTTTCCAGGCACACCTATAACAAGTCTATAGGTAGGGCTGAGAGTCTCTAGTGAAAACTCGCATGACGCATTTTCTACTCCCTCAGTAGAAAGAGCGTAAACCTTTAACTCACTATAGTGAGTAGTTGCCATAGTGCGCACATCTAGCATATGTAATCTATCAAGAATAGACTGGGCAAGTGCGGCACCTTCCTTTGGATCTGTACCTGCACAAAGCTCATCGATTAATATCAAGAACTGAGGAACCTTTGTCTCCTCGTTAGTACCACGAATTACCTTTGAATGAACAAAGTCCTTTTTGTTCTTTGCCACTAGCTCATCTGTCTCATGAGAATAACTGCCCCCATTGATAGCCTCCAAAATGTGGACAATGTTTACCATATGAGATGAGAATGTGGATAGCGACTGCTCGATAGATTGCTCATCACCAATATCCGCATAAACGTCATCAAAGATGGCTATCTGGCTGCGGTCCTTTGCTGGAATGTGAAGACCTGACTGGGCCATAAGTGTAAGCAAACCACAGGTCTTTAAGGATACTGTTTTACCACCGGTGTTTGGACCTGTTACAAGAAGTAAATTGTAATCCTCTCCAAGCTTTATATCTGTAGCCACTACCTTCTTAGGGTCCAAAAGTGGATGTCTGGCACCGCGAAGATTTATGATTCCATCCTCGTTGAACTCTGGGCTGCTGGCATTTAATTCGATGGCATATCTACCCTTTGCTAAAATGAAATCTATCTCTGTAAGTAATTCGTAATTACGGATTATTCCATCAGAGGATTCTGCAATCTGATTAGATATTGTAGCAAGAATCTTTTCTATTTCATCCTGTTCTCTTACATGTAATTCTCTAAGCTCATTATTTAAATCTACAGCCTGCATAGGCTCAATAAAGAAAGTAGATCCTGTAGAAGACTGATCATGAACCATACCAGGTACCCTTGATTTAAAATCAGAACGTACTGGTAAACAGAATCTACCTCCACGCACTGTGACAACAGGCTCCTGTAAATAACCACGGGTTGTGCTGTTATTTAACATAGAGTTCATGACGCTCTTTATCTTTTCGTTTGTACGCTGCATTCCCTTACGAATATCGAAAAGAGCCACACTGGCATCATCCGCAATAGTCTCCTCATCAATAATGCATCTTCTGATCTCGTTTAGAATCTTTACCTCTGGAGAAAGGCCATTAAAGTAGAATGAAAGCGCATCCTCTCCCTCTAGCTGATTTCCATAGGCAGCCACTCTTTTAGTGACCTCAAGCACTGATGCCACTGCAAGGATCTCCTCAATAGATAATGAAGAGCCCAGCTCTAATCTAGCAAGGGAAGGTCTAAGGTCTGTGGTACCGCTGGCACTAACATCGCCGTATTTCACAAGACGATTAAATGCACAAGCTGTTTCCTCCTGCATTACCTTTATTTCATCTATATTATTAATTGGCAAAAGCTGCTGGCATTTTAGTCTACCTGACTCACATGTAGCAAGCTCAGAAAGTCTACCAACAATTTTGTCGTATTCAAGTGTCTTTAATACTTTTAAATTCATATCAATTACCCTATCTTTCTATGCTAATGAGAATAATATCACACTTTTTCTATTATCCCAAACAAATAGTGCTTTGCTTATGTTAAATACTCAAATTTATATTTACATTGCATATTACAAATGCTATATTGTGCTGTGGATGGTATTCGAAAGAAACTATACCTTTATAGATTCTAAATTTTTAAGATAGTGCCCCGTGGCAATGCTCGTATCCCTATGGAACGAGACTGTACATCTCATAAAGGAGGTGGTGTCATGAAGGTAGGATTTGTAGGCGCAGGCAAGGTGGGCTGTTCTTTGGCTATGCACTTTGTTAATTCTGGCGTCAATGTCATTGGCTTTTATAGCCGTTCTACTGAGTCTGCTGCAGATGCGGCAGCTTTTACCAAATCAAATTATTTTTCAAATTTAGAGGAATTAATTAAAGAATCGGATTTAATTTTTATTACTGTGCCAGATGATGCCATTGGCGACATTTGGGATAGGATAAGATTTATGCCTATTGAGGGAAAATATATTTCTCATTGTAGCGGTTCATTATCTTCAAAAATCTTTTCGGGTATTGAGGAATCAGGTGCTTTTGGTTTCTCTGTCCATCCACTACTTGCAGTGTCTGATAGACACAATTCATACAAGGAGCTTCCAACAGCTATTTTTACAATTGAAGGAGACGACAATCATTTAGGCGAGCTAAAGACCTTTTTATCTGATTGCCATTTGCGGGTGACAGCTATTTCTAAAGAAGCAAAGGTGCGCTACCACGGTGCGGCTGTCATGGCCAGTAATTTGGTTGTAGCCCTAATTGATTCCGCAGCAACAGAACTTCGTAAATGCGGTATTGACGATGATCTGATTAATGACGCTTTGACACCTCTAGTCCTAAACAATGTAAAAAATGTACTAGCTAATGGTTCTATCAAAGCCTTAACAGGCCCCATAGAACGCGGTGATATTAACACAGTTCAAAAGCATTTGCAGGTACTTGATGGACTAGACAAGGACATCTACAGCACTCTTTCTTTGAAGGCGTTAGAAATAGCACGACAAAAGAATCCTAAAAATTTAAATTATGATCAGTTGGAAGAGCTTCTACGTACATCCTAAGGAGGAAAAGGAGAATAATGAAAAACACAGTAACAACTCTTTCTGCTATGAAGGAGAAGGGGGAAAAAATTAGCATGCTTACATGCTATGACTACACCACAGCATGTCTTATGGAAGAAGCTGGAATCAATGCCATCTTGATTGGTGATTCTCTCGGAATGACCATGATGGGCTACAAGGATACACTTCCTGTAACAGTGGATGATATTATCCATCATTGTGCCAGCGTTTCACGTGGACTAAACAACACATTTCTTGTGGCTGATATGCCATTCATGTCTTATCAAGCCTCTGTAGAGGACGCAGTAAAAAATGCTGGTCGTCTTATTAAAGAAGGTCATGCACAGGCTGTAAAGCTAGAGGGTGGAGCCACTGTATGTGACCAGATTCGCGCCATTACAAAGGCAGATATTCCAGTAGTTGCACACATAGGTCTCACACCTCAGTCCATCAACGCTTTTGGTGGATTCAAGGTTCAGGGAAAGAACATAGAGCGTGCCATTCAAATTCTTGAGGATGCAAAGGCCGTAGAGGAAGCCGGTGCATTTATGGTAACTCTAGAGTGCGTTCCTGAGGAGCTGGCTACTCTTATTTCTAAAGAATTAACAATCCCTACTATCGGTATAGGTGCCGGCGCTGGCTGCGACGGACAGGTTCTTGTATATCAGGATATGCTTGGCATGTTCTCAGGCTTCAAGCCAAAGTTTGTAAAGCACTTTGCAAATATTGGCGAAGAAATGAAAAATGCTTTCAAGGCATATGACTCTGAGGTAAAGGCCAAAACCTTCCCAAGTGCAGAGCACAATTTTGCCATCGATAAAGAGGTAATGGAGGCTGTAAGAGCTGCCGACAATAGCACAGAATTTAAGGTGGAATTCGAGAAAGAAACTGTCTAGGAGGAGAATAATGTTAGTAGCAACAACTATAAAGGAAGTAAAAGAACAGGTAAGACAATGGAAAAAGGAAGGCCTTACAATTGGTCTTGTACCTACAATGGGATATCTTCACGAGGGACATGCTAGCCTCATCAAGCGTGCTGTTCTTGAAAATGATAGAGTAATCGTTTCTGACTTTGTTAACCCAATCCAGTTTGGACCAAAGGAGGATTTAGGAACCTATCCTCGTGATTTCGATGCAGACTGCAAGCTTTGCTCAGATTTAGGTACTGATTTGATTTTCCATCCAGAGCCAAGCGAAATGTATGCTCCTGATTTCCACTCTTATGTAGGCGTAGATACATTATCCACTGAGCTTTGCGGAAAAAGCAGACCTATCCACTTTAATGGTGTATGCACTGTGGTTAGCAAGCTTTTCAACATCTCAGAGGCTGACAGAGCTTACTTTGGTCAAAAGGATGCACAGCAGCTTGCCATAGTAAAGCGCATGGTTCGCGATCTTAATTTCAACATTGAAATCGTTGGATGCCCTATCATCCGTGAAAATGATGGTCTGGCAAAAAGCTCACGCAATACCTATCTTTCTAAGGAAGCCAGAGAAAAAGCTACTATTCTTCACAAGGCCTTAGAGAAGGGTGAGGCTATGGTGCGTTCTGGCGAAAAGGATGCTAACAAGGTGGTTTCTTCTATTTCTAATATCATCGAATCAGAGCCACTGGCAAAGATTGATTATGTTGAAGTGGTTGATTGGAACGAGCTTCAAAAGACTGATGTAATAGACGGGCCAATTCTTACAGCAGTTGCTGTTTATATAGACAACGTACGATTAATTGACAACTTCATTGTAGAATAGAAACGAGGATATTATGAATTTAACAATGCTAAAGGGCAAGATACATAGAGCCACTGTAACTCAGGCTGCCCTTGATTATGTAGGTAGTATTACAATCGACGAGGATTTACTCGATGCCGCAGGAATCCTTGAATATGAAATGGTTCAAATTGTAGATGTGGAAAACGGAAACAGATTTGAAACCTACACCATAGCCGGTGAACGTGGAAGCGGAATGATTTGCCTAAACGGTGCTGCTGCTCGTCAGGTACAGGTAGGTGATCATGTAATTATCATGTGCTATTGTACTGTTGATACTGCTGAAGCAAAGTCTCATCAGCCTAAGGTAGTTTTTGTAAACGATAAAAATGAAATCCACAGAGTAACCAGATATGAAAAGCATGGTCGACTAGAGGATATGTTTAACTAAAGAAAAAGCAGTCTCCATCCAAGGATAGAGGCTGCTTCTTTTTAACGGTTTTTAATTTCGATGTATGATTTGACCACCTCGATGAGCTTGTCGTAATCCATGACGCCTGTATCTAAACAGAAGTCGTAATTACGTGCATCATTCCAATCGCGCCCTGTATAGTATCTATAATAGTCTGCGCGGTGCTTGTCGATATCATGCATTCTCTTAATAAGCTCTTCATCTGTACCACTGACCTGCTTGCGCAATCTTTCCAAGCAATCCTCCTCGGATGCATAGAAAAACAGTGATAAAACATAAGGGCGGTCCTTCAAAATATAGTCTGCACATCTTCCTACAAAAATGCAGCTACCTGTATTGGCTATACGTTTGATAACATCTGCCTGTAGCTCAAATAAATTGTCATCAGAAGTGAATGCTGAATACTCTGGTGTAAGTGGCATTCCCTTGTATTTGCCCTTTGCAGATAAGATAATCTTTCTGATGTGCTCATCCACCTGACCAAATAACTCCTCGTTGATACCACTTTGGTCTGATGCCATTCTAAGGATTTCCCTGTCATATACTGGAATGCCCAATTCCTTAGATAGCTTTTTGGCTAGAGTAAGTCCTCCTGAGCCATAACTTCTTGCAACGGTAATAACTAGCTTTTCGTCTGCCATGATGCAAAACCTCCCCATTTGATTTTAACACCTTACTCGCCTAGATAGGCCTTCTTAATAGAGTCATCATTCATGAGAGCATTTGCATCCCCCGATAGCACAATATTACCTGTCTCTAGTACGTATGCTCTATCAGCAATAGCAAGTGCCTTTTTAGCATTTTGCTCTACCAAAAGAACTGTGGTACCTTCCTTTGAAATCGACTGGATAATATTAAAAATTTCTTCCACGTATATTGGTGAAAGACCCATAGAAGGCTCGTCCATCAATATAATGTTAGGTTTGCTCATAAGTGCACGGCCCATAGCAAGCATCTGCTGCTCGCCTCCGGATAATGTACCCGCCAACTGACTCTGGCGCTCCTTTAGACGTGGAAAGCTCTCATAAACCCTCTCAAGAGAGTCTGATATCTCTGTCTTGCTACTTCTAGTATAAGCTCCCATTTTCAAGTTTTCAAGCACTGACATTCCCGCGAAAACTCGGCGTCCTTCCGGTACATGTGCCATACCAAGAGATACAATTTTATGCCCTGGAATCTTTGTAATATCCTGTCCTTTTAATAATACCTGACCTGATGTAGGAGAAAGCATTCCAGATATGGTCTGTAATGTAGTTGTCTTGCCTGCGCCATTGGCTCCAATCAAGGCAATTACTTCTCCCTCATTTACCTCAAAGCTGATTCCCTTTAGAGCCTGTATCATTCCATAGTTTACAACTAAGTCTTTAACCTCTAACATCCTCAAAACCTCAATTTCTATAATGTAGTATTTATTCTCCTAGATATGCCTTTATAACCTCTGGATCATTTAGCACCTCACTGGTTTTTCCCTGTGAAAGCACTCTACCAAAGTTAAGCACTGTAAGCTTTTCGCAAATACCTGATACCAGCTTCATATCATGCTCAATCAAAAGAATTGTTACACCAAATTCTTTTCTGATTAAGGCTATGGTATTCATCAAATCTCTAGTCTCATTTGGATTCATACCTGCTGCAGGCTCATCCAAAAGTAATAGCTTTGGTTCTGTGGCAAGAGCTCTTGCGATTTCCAGCTCTCTTTGCTTTCCATATGGAAGATTTGAGGCTAGTAAATCCTTTGACTTGTCTAATCCAAACACTGACAATATTTCCATTGCCTTGGCAGTCATCTCTTTTTCTGTAGAAAAGAATTTAGGTAATCTAAAAATTCCAGTGGCTGTACTGTATTCATATGAATTATGTAAGCCGATTTTTACATTATCGAGAACTGACTGGTCTCCAAATAATCGAATATTTTGGAAGGTTCTGGCAATGCCTGCTTTATTTATGTCCGCTGTCCTTTTGCCAGTAATATCCTTTCCGTCTAGGAATATTGTTCCATCTGTTGGCTCGTAAATTCCTGTGAGCATGTTGAAAACAGTGGTTTTTCCAGCACCGTTTGGTCCAATCAATCCATAGAGCTCTCCCTGCTCAATCTGAAGATTTAACTCATCAACAGCTCTAAGTCCTCCAAAGGAAATGCCTAAGTTTGTAACTTCTAGTAAGCTCATTACTGCACCTCCTTATTTTTATTGAATTTACTTAAAATCGCCTTTAAGCCATGCTGCTGTCTCCACTTCAAAATAGAAGGTGCCCAGTTAAATAGCATTAATCCAATTAGAACGATTGAGTAAATAAGCATTCTGTAATTTGATAATCCACGAAGCATTTCTGGAAGTAATGTTAAAACAACTGCTGCAATAATAGAGCCAGAGAAGCTTCCGATGCCACCTAATACTACGTATACAAGAATCATGATAGACATGTTGTAGCCGAAGTTGTTTGTAGTGGCTGTAAGTGAATTAATGTTGTGGGCATAAAGCACACCACCAACACCGGCAATAGCTGCAGAAAGTGTAAAAGCTGTAAGCTTGTATTTAGTAATTGGAAGTCCTACTGTCTCTGCTGCTATCTGGTTATCTCTAATAGCCTTAACTGCACGACCAGTTCTTGAATTTACAAAATTGTGGGTAATGATTAAAGCAACAATTAATAGCAATACTGCTAGTCCAAATGTAGACTGTCTAGGTGTTCCAGAGATACCCTGAGCACCATTGATAATCATTTTTCCATCCAGCTCCATGCCAAGAGACATCTGATCTTTCAAAGAAAAATGAAATCCATTTGAATCCTTGCCAACGTACATTACCGTAATTACGTTTTTTATAATTTCGCCAAATGCCAAGGTAACAATGGCGAGATAATCTCCCTTTAAGCGAAGTACTGGAATGGCAATTAAAAATCCAAAGATTGCTGCCATGGCAGTACCGATAATAAGTGCAAGAATGAATCGTGGTACATCAGGAATAGTATCCTGAAATGCCTTAGAGAAAAATGCTGATGTAAATGCACCTATACACATGAATCCAGCATGTCCTAATGAAAGCTCACCTAGATAACCAACGCAAAGGTTTAATCCAACTGCTACCAGTGAGTATGCACACACAGGTACCAGCAAGCCTCTCATTAAAGAGCTAAGATTTCCAGATGCATCCATAATTGTTACCACAATATAAACTGCAAAGATAACAACAATATTAATTAATAATTTTTGTGTAGACTTGTTTAGTTTTTTATATGCATTCATAATTCCACCTACACTTTCTCTTTAATCTGCTTGCCAAGAATACCTGTAGGCTTTACTAGTAACACAATAATTAATACCGCAAATACGATAGCATCTGCCAATTGACTAGAAATATATGCCTTTGCTAAAATCTCGATTATTCCCAGTAACAAACCACCAATGAGAGCACCAGGAATTGAACCGATTCCACCAAAAACTGCCGCTGTGAATGCCTTTATACCAGGCATTGAACCAGTATATGGAGTAAGGGCTGGATATGAGCTACATAGCAATGCACCTGCAATAGCTGCAAGACCTGAGCCAATAATAAATGTTAACGAAATAGTTGCATTTACATTTATTCCCATTAAAACTGCTGCATCTCTATCCTCTGATACCGCTCTCATGGCCTGTCCCGGTTTGGTATGCTGAACAAAAAGCATTAATGCAACCATGATAATGATACAAACAATAATAGTAACAATAGCATTTCCTGTTATTTTAAGTGCACCACCTGCAAGTGAAATTCCCTGCCAACTAATGATTGATGTAAATGACACAGCATTTGAACCAAAGATTAGAAGTGCGATGTTTTGAAGGAAATAGCTGACACCAATTGCAGTGATTAAAACTGCCAAGTTTGTTGCCTTTCTAAGTGGCTTGTAGGCCACCTTTTCTATAACCATTCCTAATATTGCACATATAATCATTGATACAGCCAGGCAAACAACCACCTTCACCACCTGCATGACTCCAGTCTGCTCTCCGCCTATATTTGACATACCAATGAATACTAAATATGAACCTATCATGATAACGTCGCCATGCGCAAAATTAAGCATCTTTGCAATACCATAAACCATGGTATAACCAAGCGCTATAATGGCATATACGCTACCTAGGCTTAAACCATTTATTAAATAGGTTAAAAATCCCATAACAAGAACCTGCCTTCTAAATTAATAGTGCGATGCAGGATGGCCCTAATTTAGAGTCACCATGCATCGCCTTTGATTGCAAAAAATAAATTGAAATTTACTCTACTGAAACGTATCCACCATCCTGGATAATAACAGCCTTTGGATCCTTTGATACTTCACCAGCATCACTCCATGTCATTGAATTACCTGTAAGACCATCATAGCTAACTTCCTGAATAGCTGCGATAAGAGCATCGCAAATCTCTTCGTTTGAAGCCTCTGGTGTAAGGTCTGTTGACTCAAGTGCTGCCTTTAAAATGTAGATACCATCATAAGCATCAGCAGCGAACTGGTTTGGTGTGCCACCAAATTGCTCTTCATACTTTGAAACAAATGACTGTGTTGCCTCATCCTCAGCATCTGCTGCGAATGGTGTAAGTAAGTAAACCCCTTCAGCTAACTTTACATCAAAGTTCTCAACTCCTAAAAGACCATCGAATCCATCAACACCAAACATTGTTGGCTCATACCCCATTTGATTTGCCTGTGTAAGGACTACTGAACCCTCCTGATAATAGAAAGGAAGGAAAAGTAAATCTGCCCCCGCATCCTTACATTTCTGTAACTGTGTTGAGAAATCTGTCTTATTGTCTGATGTGAATGCTTCTGTTGCAACAATCTCAAGCCCCACGTTTGCTGCCTCAGTAGCGAAGTTCTGATATACACCTGTTGAATATGGATCTGAGCTATCATAAATAACACCGATCTTTGTAGCTAGATTATTCTCAGAAATATAATCAGCTGAAACTGTTCCCTGGTTTGGATCTGAGAAGCAAACCTGGAATGTATTGTCATGTCCACTTGTAACATCTGTTGATGAAGCGGAAGGAGTTAACTGGAAGATTCTATCATTGTATGTCTCTGCTGCTACAGCTGTACATGCACCAGATGTAACTGTACCTTCGAGAATCTGCATTCCCCAATCCTTTAATGTATTGTAAGCATTTACTGATTTCTGCTGATCAGCTTCATCATCCTGGAAATTGAATGAAATCTGATAACCATTTATACCACCAGCCTCATTAACCTCATCTACTGCTAGTTGAATGGCATTCATAACTCCTTGTCCGTACTGAGCTGCGCTACCTGTAGTAGGTCCGATACCACCTATTTTCCAAGTGAGCTCAGATGATGTGTCAACGCTTTCACCTTCTGTCTGTGAGCTAGAATCACTGCCACAGCCTGCGAATAAGCTGGCTGCCATAGCGGATACAAGCATGAGACTAAGAACTTTTTTCTTCATATTAATCCCTCCTGTCGCTGTAGACTATCCGTGACGCTGGATAGTTTCGTGCTTTAGCACTTTAAATTCAAAAACAACTTGTTGGGAATATAATAAAACTTGTTTGTTAAATCGTCAATAAAAACTTTCACACTTTAGTTTATTAACGTGTCCTAATGGTAATTCCTCCTCATTAAGCACAAGTGGGCCAAAGGCTGTTCTTTTCAGCTCTAGCACCTCTCTACCTACTGAAAAAAACATTCTTTTTACCTGGTGAAATTTTCCTTCATGGATAGTTATATAGCAGGTATTTCCACCTGAATATTTAACTGTGGCAGGAGCTGTAAGCTCACCCTCTCCTATGTGGACACCCATTTCTAGCTCATCCACATTCTCTTTTGTCAATTCACCATCTAGTGTCACATAATAGGTTTTATCCACATGCTTCTTTGGGGATAACAGGTCATGTGCCAGCTGACCATCATTTGTAATTAACAGTAGACCGGTGGTGTCCTTATCAAGTCTTCCCACTGGAGCTAGTCCCTTAGGTGCATCTGGACATTTGCTATAGAATACATCCATAACAGTTTCATCCTTTGCATCCTCTGTTGCGGTGATAACTCCCTTTGGCTTGTTCATAACATAGTAAGAAAATTTTTCATATGTGTATTCCTTACCCTGATATGAAATAACCACGGAATTTTCATCCACCTTTGTCTCAGGCTTCAAGGTCTTTTGTCCGTCAACTAAAATAAGGCCCTTCTTAAGAAGAGCCTTAACTTCAGACCTTGTACCAATATTTAATTCTACTAGTAGCTTGTCTAATCTAATCAATATTTTATTACCTCTATATTTTAGTAGCTAATAACCTCGTAGCCTGTCTCTGTAACAAGTACCTGGTACTCCCACTGAGCTGATGGCTTGCCGTCGAGAGTATATACCTCCCAACCGTTACTAGCATCTGTACGAATCTTTTGTGTACCCATGTTGATCATAGGCTCGATTGTAAACATAAATCCAGGAACCATAAGAAGCTCTGTGCCTGGACGTGTGTTATAGCCTACCCATGGCTCCTCGTGGAACTCGATACCAACACCGTGGCCACCGATTTCACGAACTACCTGGAATCCATTTGCATGAGCGTGCTCGCAGATAGCTGCACCTACATCACCTAAGAATCCCCATGGCTTTACCTGCTCAAGACCTAAGTCGCAGCACTCCTTTGTAACTTCTACAAGCTTTTTAGTCTCTGGGTCCACATCACCAATCATAAACATTCTAGATGAATCTGAATAATAACCATCTAAAATAGTAGAGCAATCAACATTGATAATATCTCCACTCTTTAAAATAACATCCTTTGATGGATAACCATGACATACCTGATCATTTACTGATGTACATACGCTGTATGGGAATCCCTCGTAATTAAGAGGTGCTGGAATACCACCCATTTTCTTTGTTGTCTCATAAACAATCTCATCGATTTCTGATGTAGGCATACCCTCACGAATAGCCTCACCTACTGCATCAAGACAAGCCATGTTAATAACTGCTGACTTTTTGATAAGCTCTACCTGTTCAGGTGTCTTTATCATATCGTGTGTAGGAACCTTGTGTCCCTTTACTGCAAATGACTCAATCTTTCTGTCAAATGCCTCATGGCACTGCTTGTATTTACGACCACTGCCACACCAGCATGGATCGTTTCTATTAATCTTACTCATTATAATTGCCTTTCTATTCTTTGCTCTTTTCCTCTTTCTCATCTGTCCAACCATTGATATAGTTGATTTTGCTGTGATGCAGTGTAATATCTCCCATTACAAATCTGTCCCACAGCTTGTCATTTATATCTACTTCATGTTCTTCCAAAATCAGGCCATAATAATATCCGTCGTACTTGTATGCTGCCTGACTAGGTCCATTGGCTTCAGCTAAATAATTTTGGTATTTTTCCGCAATGGCCGCTATGCGAATCTGCGAATTGATTGTATCTTCATCGCATGGCAGCTTTTCCCATTGAATATCTAGTAAATCTTCCCAGAAATCATTCGTAGCAAACTCTAAGTCCTGTTCTTCGGCTGGTGTAAGTGTATCCATACCTTCAGCCACCGCTAACTGATAAAACAAGTAATCGTGTACCGCCATACCAAAAACAGCGTCCTTTGCTTCCATTTGAATGAAGCTATTGTTGCTATGAATATTCCAGTAATCTTTTGTGGAGTCAGGGTTGTAGATTCTGGCCTGCTCCTCAACCACTCGCTCCTCATATAAAATATAAAAAGCTAAGTCCTTGAAGGTGACCTCATACCCATCCACAGTAAATGCTGTGTCGTCAAGGTGTTCTGAATATTTGATGGTGCCACGACTATCATGCATAGAAACAAAAGCATAGCATAGAACCGCTATGCCCATTCCTAGCAATATAATCTTTACCCATCTCCTATCTTTCATAACCCCTCTTATATAAATTATAAAACTCGTCTGATGGTAATAATTCCATGACAGTTGACAGACCGGTAATTAGTAATTCCGGTAGCAGTACTCTGTGCCTCCACAATAGTACCTCCACCAGCATAAATCGCTACGTGTCCAGGGTAGCAAACTATATCACCGGGTTGCATGTAATTGTAGCTGACCTCACTACCCACACTCCTAAATGAGCCTGAAGTCATTCTTGATCCATATGTAATACCGAAATTGGCGAGTACCTGCTGAACAAAACCAGAGCAGTCACATCCACCGCCAAGTGAATTTCCTCCCCATACATATGGACAACCTACATATTGATTTGCAAAGGATACAACTGATGAACCACTAACACCTGTTGTGTATCCTGGATTTAGATCTCCATTTACATTGTACTTTGAACTTGAACTTGCAGAAACATTGGCTGTGGTAGAACCACCTGATGCTGCTGCAGCTGCTGCTCTTGCGGCGGCAAGCTCTGCCTCACGTCTGGCGATTTCCTTTGCCTCTTTTAATTCTGCATCCAAATCATCCATCTCGCCCTGCTTCTGCTCAATCATAGTTTCAAGTGAAGCCTCTTGTGTGGCAAGTGATGCCTGGGCAGACTCAAGTTCCTTGGCCTCATCTTCGAGAGCTGTCTTTAACTCTTCGATTTCGGCCTGAGTAGCCTCTAACTGGTCTAGCTTATCTCTATCATAATCATAGACACTGTTAACATATTCTAGTTTGTTAAGAAAGTCCGCTATAGACTGGGACTCTAAAAGCATCTCAAATACACTAGGATCTTCCTTTTCATACATGTATTTGATTCTAAGCTTCATAGCCTCGTATTGATCGTCTCTAGCTATTTGGGCATCTTCAAGAGCTGCCTCTGTTTCGTCCATCTCTGCCTGTGTATCGGCAATTGCTGTTTCTATCTCAGTAATCTGACTAATGATGCTATATAAGTCAGAGTCTAACTCGTCAATTTCATCCTGTAGGTCACTCTGCTCCTGTTCGATTTCTGATACTGATCTAACAGCATTAGAAACCACACTATCTGATGCAAACAAGCAACCAACAAGTCCTAAGCACAACACAGTTTTGCATAACTTTATTCGTTTCATAAACACTATCTCCAAAAATCTAAATCTAGTGCAAATTCTCATAATCTCTCGATATTATGATACAAGTTGTAGGGCCGGTTTTCAAGTGAATACTTGGTGAAGATAGTGATATGTTGCTAGTTTGTTACTAGTCAA
>JAILKL010000060.1 GCA_024693775.1 Pseudobutyrivibrio sp. | reverse complement strand
CGTCCATGTTCAGCTGGCATTCGCCTCGCCGTCCATGGCTCGGCGTGTCTGTTATCTACGTAATTCGTTTCTTTGTTTCTAAACCTCCACTTAAAATCAGGCAATTATTATCCTGCTTGGATTGTAGGGGCTTATTTAATTAAAAAAATATTAGTGTCTGCTATTTGTACGAACAGTCCTGCTAGAATTGTAAAACCGTTAGACGAACACCCATAAATAAACATACGTGATTGTCCGCTTAGATAATTAGAATTCTTTGAGAGTTTTCTTTTGCTGGTATTACAGGGTCCCCTCAGTAGATATTTTTATTTCATGGAGAACAGCAGGTATATTGGATGCTCCAAAGGGGGAGGGGAAAGGTGTCTAGAATTAGTTGAAAAGCTTTTCATGAAGTACAATATATGGTATATTTAGGTTTAGAAAGGGGGATAATATGGCTGCAGATTATTTATTTAGTACACATTTGAATTCACAGATTGAATCGAATACAGAAGTAAATGATATTCCGGAAGTGCATATTGCTGATATCAGCTCTGTAGATTTGCATAACTGTACGTATGATGATTTTTGTCAGGTAATGGAATTTGTTCGCTCTAATTATCCTGAATACTATTTTAGTGATGCGTCACTAGCTGCTATAAAGCCAGCGAATTACCAGCCTGAGGAAAAATACGATTTTATGGAACAGGCTGATTATGCAAAGCATACTGCTATTTTAATTGGCAATATGACTTTGTTTAGTGAGCTACAAAAGATTGTTAGCGCAGAAGAAATTGTTTTATATAATAGGAAAGAGTCTGGAGACATCGATGAGGAAAAGGCCTTTTCTATTAATAGTTTGTTTACAAATAATCATGATGTGGATGCCACAGACTATGAGATTATGGCCAGCTGTGTTGTGGGCATGGGAGAATTAAACCCATACAAGCTTTCAGCCATAAAGCATGCATCATCTACATTAGATGATCCTGTTGTGTTGATTCAGATATATTCATTAAATACCAGTACATATTTACCTAATAGTAATATTATCAATCTAAATGCAATAGATAGAAGAGATGCTACCTTGATGGAGGCCTTTGCTTATATGAGCTACCATGATTATATAGATGGAAAGCATGAGCATAGCTTTGAGGACCTTATCAATAGCGGCAGTCTTGGTGTTCTTTCTTTAGAGGATATGACAGTACGTAGATTAGATTTATTAGCATATGATAAAAACAGATGCTAAAAGGAACTAAATATTAAAAAAATATAAATTATTAGCACTCGGCATTGACGAGTGCTAATTTTTGTTTTATAACGTAATTATAGTAAAGGGAGAAAGGAGTAGAGATATGAATATCCAGAAATTTACACAGAAATCAATCGAAGCTATTAATGCTTGCGAGAAGATTGCCATGGATTACGGTAATCAGGAAATTGAACAAGAACATTTATTGATGGCTTTGCTGAAACAGGAAAATGGATTAATTCCTTCCCTTATTAGCAAGATGGATATAAATGTGGAGCAGTTTACAGGTGCTGTAGATGCTGCATTAAATGCCAGAGTAAAGGTACAGGGCGGTGACCTTAGAGTAGGTCAGCATTTGAATTATACCTTGACCTATGGTGAGGATGAGGCAAAGGCCATGAGAGATAGCTATGTATCTGTTGAGCATTTGATGCTGGCCATGATCAAAAAGCCTAGCACTCCAGTAAAAAATATATTTAAAAATTTTGGTATTACTAGAGAAGCCTTTTTGGCAGCACTTGCTACAGTCAGAGGAAATCAGACAGTAGATACTGATAATCCAGAGGCAACCTACGATACCTTGGAAAAATATGGCTATGACCTGGTAGAGAGAGCACGTGAAAACAAGCTTGACCCAGTTATTGGTCGTGATGAGGAGATACGTAATGTTATCCGTATCCTCAGCCGAAAGACAAAGAACAACCCAGTGCTTATAGGTGAGCCTGGTGTTGGTAAGACTGCAGTAGTAGAGGGATTGGCTCAGCGTATTGTGCGTGGTGATGTGCCAGATGCTCTAAAGAATAAAAAGGTATTTTCATTGGAAATCGGTTCAATGATTGCCGGCGCAAAATATCAGGGTGAATTCGAGGAGCGATTAAAGGCTGTCCTTGATGAAATCAAGAACTCAGATGGTGAGATTATCCTATTTATTGATGAGCTTCATACAATTATAGGAGCTGGCAAAAATGGCAATGGTGGCCTAGATGCAGGTAACATGCTAAAGCCTATGCTTGCCCGTGGAGAGCTACATTGTATCGGTGCTACTACACTGGATGAGTATAGAGAATACATTGAAAAGGATGCTGCATTAGAGCGTCGTTTCCAGCCTGTACTTGTGGAGGAGCCTACAGTTGAGGATACCATTTCCATCCTTAGAGGATTAAAGGAACGCTATGAGGTATTCCATGGTGTCAAGATCACCGATGGTGCATTGGTTAGCGCAGCAACTCTTTCAAATAGATATATTTCAGATAGATTCCTTCCAGATAAGGCCATCGATTTGGTAGATGAAGCCTGTGCTCTTATTAAGACAGAGCTAGATTCAATGCCTGCTGAAATGGATGAAATGAATCGTAGAGTTATGCAGCTGGAAATTGAAGAGGCGGCATTAAAGAAGGAAACAGATAGACTTTCACAGGAGCGATTAGCTGATCTGCAAAAGGAATTATCAGAGCTTCGTGATGAATACAATACAAAGAAGGCTGCATGGGACAACGAAAAGAAGCTGGTTGAAGATGTGGCAAAGGCAAAGGAAGAGCTAGATGATGTACATGGTCAGATAAAAGTTGCTCAGCAAAAATATGACCTGGAGGAAGCAGCAAAGCTTCAGTATGGACGATTGCCAGAGGTTGAGGCCAGATTAGAGGCCGCTGAGGAAGCCCTAAAGGGACGTAATGCTTCGCTGGTGCATGAAAATGTATCAGAGGAAGAAATCGCCAGAATCATCTCTCGTTGGACAGGTATTCCTGTAGCAAAGCTAAACGAGACAGAGCGCAGCAAAACTCTTCATCTAGATGAGGAGCTACACAAACGTGTAATGGGTCAGGATGATGCAGTAAAGCTGGTATCAGAGGCAATCATCAGATCAAAGGCCGGAATAAAGGATCCTAGCAAGCCAATAGGCTCATTTCTATTCCTTGGACCAACAGGTGTAGGTAAAACAGAGCTGGCAAAGACACTAGCCCAGGCACTGTTTGATGACGAAAATGCAATGGTTCGTCTTGATATGTCCGAGTACATGGAAAAATTCAGCGTGAGCCGACTCATTGGAGCACCTCCAGGATATGTAGGCTATGATGAAGGTGGCCAGTTGACAGAGGCTGTACGTCGTAAACCATACTCAGTTGTACTTTTCGACGAAATCGAAAAAGCACACCCTGACGTATTCAACGTACTGCTTCAGGTACTTGATGATGGACGAATCACAGATTCACAGGGTCGTACAGTAGATTTCAAAAACACAATTATAATCCTTACAAGTAACCTAGGCTCTCAGTATCTACTTGAGGGCATAGATGAAAATACAGGCGAAATCACCCAGGCGACAAACGACCTTGTAATGAATGATTTACGTGCTTCATTCCGTCCAGAATTTTTGAACCGTCTAGACGAAATAATCATGTTCAAGCCACTTACAAAAAACAACATAGGTGGTATCGTAGATCTGATTATGCAGGAACTCAATGGACGACTGGCAGATCGTCAGCTCAGCATCGAGCTAACACCTGCCGCAAAGCAATTTATAGTAGACCAGGGCTACGACCCAGTTTACGGTGCTCGTCCACTTCGACGTTACATCCAGAAAAATGTCGAAACAATGGCCGCCAAAATAATACTTGGTGGCGAAATCTCCGAAGGTTCTGCCATCACCATAGATTCCGATGGCATCTCTCTTACAGCGAGATAACTACCACAGTTCCAAACATAGAACTTAAAGACCCAAAGGCATCCTCCGTGCCTCTGGGTCTTTTTATAAGCCATGGCCTCCCACTACCCGCCGAATATTTTTACTCAAAGATTTTTGATTATCTAAATGGACAATCTCATATGTTTATTTATGGGTGTTCGTCTAACGGTTTTACAATTCTAGCAGGGCTGTTCGTACAAAGAGCAGACACATATAACGTAAAATAAATAAGGTTCTACAATCCATGTACCACACAGGTGCCTGATTTTAAGTGAAGCCTTAGCAGCACAGAAGGGGATTACGTAGATAATTGATATGCCGAGCCATGGACGGCGAGGCAAATGCCAGCTGAAC
>JAILKL010000053.1 GCA_024693775.1 Pseudobutyrivibrio sp. | reverse complement strand
AGCGGCAACTACTGTTGTCCAGCTCATAGCACCGTATTCCTCTAATGTTTTAACAAGGGCTGCTACGGTAGAAGCCTTCTGACCGATAGCAACGTAAATACATTTTACGCCCTGTCCCTTCTGGTTAATGATTGTATCGATGGCGATAGCTGTTTTACCAGTCTGTCTATCACCGATAATAAGCTCTCTTTGTCCACGTCCGATAGGGATCATGGAATCGATAGCTTTAATACCTGTCTGCAATGGAGTATCTACGGATTTACGAGAGATAACACCTGAAGCAACTCTTTCGATTGGACGGAACTTTGATGACTCAATAGGTCCTTTTCCATCGATAGGCTGTCCAAGGGCGTTAACTACACGTCCAAGCATAGCGTTTCCAACAGGAACCTCAACAACACGTCCAGTAGTTTTTACTGTATCGCCTTCGTTGATATTCTTATCGTTTCCAAGAAGAACGCAACCAACGTTGTCTTCCTCAAGGTTTAAGACCATGCCGTAAACTTCACCAGGGAACTCTAAAAGCTCGCCCTGCATAGCGTTCTGTAATCCGTGAATACGTGCGATTCCATCGGCAACCTGAATGACAGTTCCAACGTCTGCCACATCAAGCTGCGCTGCATAGCGTTTCATCTGCTCTTTAATAACCGAGCTAATCTCTTCTGGTTTTAAATTCATGGAGCGCATTCACCTACTTTCAATTGAATATTTGATAACTCGTGTGTCAGCCTTTGTAGCTGTGTTTTAATAGAGCTGTCTACAACTCTATCCTTTATTCGAATTACCATACCCCCGATTAATTCAGGGTCGACCTCGTAATTCATCATGAACGACTCATACGAAGTTGTTTCTGATAGACGCTTCTCAACATCTGCTTTCTGGGCTTCTGTAAGCTCTAGCGGAGTTGAAACAGTTACCTTTCCAATATTTTTGTAGTCATATACACGTTCTACAAAATATTCTAAAACAGCAACTATATCCTTTGCGTGATCCTTCTCCTCTAACATTCGAAGAAGTCCCACCATCTCATCACTTACATGACCTTTGAAAACTGAGTCGATTATCTGAAGCTTTTCCTCTTTATTGATCTTTGGATGATTCATCATCTGAGAAAAGCCTTCGTTACTTTCTACAACCTCAATGACGCCCTTGGCCTCCTGTAAAAAGTCTTCAACTCTCTCGGTTTCCACGGCTAACTCAAATAATGCATCTCCATACACATTTGACACTAACTTTGCCATGTACTTTCACCCATTTCCTTAAGTGTCTGCTCAACCAAGGAATTCTGAATAGTTGTATCAATGTTTGCTGAAACAACCTTTTGGGCCATAAGTGCCGCAACACTAATCATTTCTTGCTTGATTTCATCAGCAACTTTCTTCTTCTCAAGCTCAGCCTCTTCATTGGCTCTCTTGATAATTGCGGCAGCCTCTTCCTTGGCATCGCTGATTATCTTGGTTTCATTCTTCAAGGCCTTCTGTCTTGCTTCGCTAAGAATTTCATCGCGCTCTTTGTCGATGTTCTTTAGCTTTGACTCATATTCTAGCCTTAGCTTTTCCGCTTCTTCCTTATCAGTTCTTGCATCCGCAAGATCTTTTGCTATACCGTCTTTTCTATCCTGTAGAATCTTTCTAGCAGGATTGAAAAGAAAATAAGACATAATAAAGAATAGGAAGGTTATAGCTATGGCAAAAATTCCAACGTCGTTAAGCAATTGGAAGTCCAAGTCAAACAGTCTTTCCAATTTTTAGCCCCTCCTTCACCATATTCTTTCTAATAATTTACTAAGGTTTAATTGAAGCAAATAGTAGCTTCTATTAAATCTATACTAATGGCTGAACGAAGAGTAATAGAAGGGCAACAACTAATCCGTAAAGACCTGTTGTCTCGGCAACGGCCTGACCAAGTAACATAGTAGACATAATCTGTCCCTGTGCTCCTGGGTTACGTCCTACTGCTGATGCACCATGACCAGCGGCAATACCCTGTCCAATACCAGGTCCGATACCAGCGATAACTGCTAATCCTGCACCGATTGCTGAGCATGCTTTAATTAAATCTTCTCCTGTAATGTTCATAAAAACTTTCCTCCTAATTATTTTAGTAAGTCATTAATTATCACCATACGACTGATTAATGTATGTCATTGTTAACATACAGAATACGTAGGTCTGAATTGCACCTGAGAATATATCGAAATATACGTGCAAAGCAGCAGGCCAAACTAAGGCGAATTTGCCTAAGAGTCCATACACCAGACCCATGATTATGGTTCCTGAAAGAACGTTTGCAAATAGACGTAGTGACATTGATATAGGCACCGCTATATCAGAAATTATGTTGATTGGCATCCAGATTGGTAGCCATGGTGGCAATGGAGAACACTTGTCAATCCAAATGTCCTTGGCGCTCTGGTGCCTTACCTTTACTACATGAATGCAAACAAAGGTAATTAATGCAAGTGCTAGAGTGGTACCATAATCGGCTGTTGGTGGTCTGAGACCAACTAGACCAGATAGGTTAGATACCAGAATGAAACAGAATATTGTGCATATCCAGTTACCAAACACTTTAGCGTGCTTACCCATACTTCCTTCCACGATTCCATCAAGGAGTGATACTATCAACTCCAAAATGTTTTGGAAGGTATCAGGAACTTCAGTGGCATGCTTTAGCTTTCTATTGGCAATAATAGAAAAGATTACCAATGACAGCCATACTATGAGAATACAAACATGAGATGTTGTGAGCCAAACTTCCTGTCCGAAGACTTTATATTTGACCAGTCCTTGTATCATGTCGACTGTATCACTCGAGGCCAGTAAAATTCCTCCTGTCACATTTTCACCTCCTTTATCATTATTTAATTTTACCTACTTTATTTAGCAAAGGTTGTGCATATGCACTTACCTTAAGCCCAAAAATACCTATGACTGCCGTGTACATATTTCCCAAATCCAGCAGAACCATAGTAAAAACTACGATGCAAACAATCACGTACCTCATTGCTGCCTTAAAAGACAACAGCTTCTCATGACCTTTGCCAATTCGTATGCCTTCTTCTATTATCATGGATATATGAATCGCTAGTCCTATAGCACAGAAGAGTCCTACAATTAGGCCTGTGGTATATCTAATCTTGTCATTTACAAACCACACGCCTATAACTTCAACTAATGCGCCATATAGCAATATTCCAGCCACCAATCCTGGTAATGCTGGATTTAAGCGTTTCATCCAGTTAATTATCATTTTCATTGTGACTATTTTTTTCCTCTTCCTCTAGTCTACGTGCTCGTTGTCCAGGGGATTCTGGGTTCTTTAAATAACCCTTTACCATTCTGAAAGCTCCGTTAAATCCGGCCACTATACCTACTAGTATTCCTATAATGGAATAACTTTTAGAACCAAAATGGTTTGCCAACAAGACCCCTAGCATTGTACAAAGCATAATTGGCACAATTACATTTATGCCAAATTGCAATACAAGTACTAGAGAATTGGCTACTTGTTTATTCTTGTCCTTCAATTGTTGCTCCTATAATGTGACTATCACTATAAGGTTACACTTACTTCTCTACCAGTATGCTGATACTGATGGAACTCTACACCTGCTGCTCTAAGCATTCTTTTTGAAGCAATAACTGATGGTGTATTTTCATATTTGTCGCTATCATAGATTATTGTTTTAATGCCAGACTGTATAATTGCCTTGGCACATTCATTACATGGAAAAAGTGAAACATACAACTTAGCGCCCTCTAAGCTGCCACCACGATAATTTAAGATGGCATTAAGTTCGCTATGTGTAGTATAGAAATATTTATTCTCTAGAGGGTCTCCGGTTCTTGCCCATGGAAACTCGTCATCTGAACATCCGTTAGGGAATCCATTGTAGCCCATAGATAAAATCTTATTATCCTGGCTGACAATGCAAGCTCCAACCTGTGTGTTTGGGTCTTTAGATCTCATACCCGATAACATTGCAACACCCATAAAGTACTCGTCCCAGCTAATATAATCAAGTCTCTTATCACTCATGGTTTTTCCTCCAACACTCGTGTTTATTGTGCCTCTAATATCTTAATTAACTTCTCAATTGATACCTTCAATACTTCATAGCACAGACCATAGGTCTGTATGGAACCACCGTAAGGATCTATCACCTCGAGCTCATCCCCAACAAGCTCGTTTAGTAACTGAGTGTTTTCCTCGGTGGCATTAGAATACTCTGTGAGTATTTTTTGTCTTTGTGTCTCCTCCATTGTGATAACCAATGTGTTTTCAGTAAAATCCGAATCCATTAGTTTTTTTGTAGAATAATCTTTTAATTCAATGCCGTTGCTTATTAACACAGCATCAACCTTTTGATTAAGGGGCTCTGGAAACTGAACTATTAAACCACGTGCCTCGCAAGTATATTCCTCGGCATGGGGCGTGGCCCTAAATATAGCCGTAGCCATAGGTGCCCTAGTGGTTCCGCTTCCAGAAGCAAAAATCACTCTGCTGATATTTTTCATTACATGTTCTCCTCTAAGGATAGATGAAACTACAGCTCTATAGTCTTTTGTCCCGCTGCCTTTAAAAGCCTATTCATAATAGCCTGACCAATATGTGGAGTGGCAAAGCTTTCTGAATAAATAATATCCACACCTATCTCATCAAACTGACGAAGGATATCGTATAGATTGTGGGCTATAGATTTTTCATCATCCCTATTACCAATAACTAGTATCGAACCCGCTGTATATTTTTCTGCTGTGGCAGCTGTGGCGATGATTCCGACCTTTTTGCCGTTTTTCATGTCAGTTGCTGTCATGTCATTTATAGCTGATACTACTTTTTGCTCCTCACCTGAGACGATGGTTAAGTCTCCCTTTGGAGCGTAATGCTTATATCGCATTCCTGGAGCCTTTGGTCTAGCTCCTGAAGTAGTTCCCTTGTCATTGTATACAATGCCTGGGTCTATTTTTACCTCTCCTACAACCTCTTTCAACATCTCCATATTGATGTAACCTGGTCTTAGGATAGTAACTACATCCTCTGTTAAATCAACTATTGTTGACTCTAATCCTATATCTACGGAGCCACCGTCTAATATAGCATCTATCTTTCCAGCCAAATCCTCATATACATGACTAGCCTTTGTAGGACTAGGTCTTCCTGAGGTATTAGCACTAGGTGCAGCAATCATGCAGCCACTTTCATTTATGAGAGAAAGTGCAACTGGATTGTTTGGCATGCGGACCGCTACGGTATCTAATCCTCCTGTTGTTTCATAAGGAATAACCTCATTTTTATTAACCACCATAGTAAGTGGTCCTGGCCAAAATGCATCTGCAAGCTTCTTTGCAGTTTCTGGTAACTGACTAGAAATACTTTCTAGCTGCTCGAATTTACTTATATGTACAATTAAAGGGTTATCCGATGGACGACCCTTTGCTTGATATATCTTTCGGGAAGCCTCTTTATCTGTGGCATCTCCACCCAAGCCATAAACTGTCTCGGTTGGAAACGCTACTAAACCGCCATTTTTTAATATTTGAGAAGCCTCTTTGATATGTTCTATATTTATTGGCTCTCCTGTAACATCCATAACTTTAGTAATCATACTCAAAATTATATCATTTTTCTAGGAGAATACAACTTTTCCGAAACCCGTAAAGTGGGTAAAAACTATGATTTTTCTGTGTTTATAGGTATTTTGCAATTACATTCCATACTGCTGAGTTATCAAAACCTAACTTCCAGAATGCACCACCAGCCAATCCGTTATCCTTCATGACTTTTAATTTTGCCTCAATTGACTCAGGATCTTCTACCCATACCTTATAGGTAACATCACCGCTAGCAAACTCAGCATAGTACTGACCTTCATCCTCAAGCCATGTTGTTGTGGCATTATTTGCCTCCAAGAATGACTGAATTGCATCCATACCGTAGGTCTTGCTAGATACTGTTCCATCCTCTGCAACAGCCCATGCTCTACAGTAAAATGGCATTCCTAAAACAACCTGCTCTGCAGGAACTTCATTTAAAGTGTCAGCCACACCCTGTGCCACCCAGTCAAGGGAAGCTACAGAACCTGCTTCCTCACTGCCACCATAGTGCTCGTCGTATCCCATAATAACTACATAATCAGCATATTTTGCCTGCTCTGATCTGTTGTAGCATCCGCTGGATTCTGTAGGCACATAGTTATCAACAGAAAGAATAATATCGTTTTTTTCGCACTTAATAGAAAGCTCCCTAATGAACTGGATATATCCATCTGCTGCTGCAGCTGGAAGCTGTTCAATATCCACATTTATTCCATCAAGACCATATGTAATAGCCTGTGCAATAAGGTTGTTTACCAAATTATCTCTTGCGGAAGTTGTATTTAATACTGTCTGTGTGTCAACATCAGGGTTTTCTAGATTGCTCACTAGTCCCCAAACCTGAACATTGTTTGAATGACAGTAAGACACATAATCCTGGCTGGCAATTGACGCAATAGAGCCAGAATTATTATTTAAATAAAACCATGTAGGAGATATAACATTTATATTTCCTGAGCTAGCTAAAACATTCGCAATATCAGCATTTGCTGCCTGTGCAGTAACCTGATGCCATGCGAGATTAATATCCTTACCAAAGGAAATATGATTGTATTGTCTCTCTGGCAATTCTGCCTCTACTATTTCTGTCTTTATATCTGAAATCTTGTTGTTTTTCATATAGCCCATGACACCGTTTTCTGATACAACAAAACTCCACTTACCAGTATCTCTGACTACATAAATAGTCTCGCCCTTTGTGACATCCTCTAAAATTGGACTCTTTGGTCCATTAAGCTTTCTAATCTGGGTCTTGCCCTTAGCTGTGGCCACCTGACGCTCATAGCCTGCAGTCTCTATAACCACACGAGATGGGTCATCATAATACTGATACTGGAAATCAGATAAAAGCTTTAGATAATCCACTGCAATATAGACACTGTCATCTGCTGCAATTACAACATTTACCCCAAGATTGCTATTGCTCTTGTCTACCGAGTAATCACTGCTGCCCAAAGTAGCTGTGTATATTTCACTATCTGTAGCATATCTAAGTGTAATTTCTGTTGGGTCATAAACGTATCCATCGTCAATATAATCCTTAACAAAATTTAACTCTAGATAGAGCTGTTCTCCATCCTTTATGGCGTAACAATGAGTATTGTCCTCTGTTACCTCCATATATTCATCATTTAAAATAACAGCTGCCTGATTGTCAAAATTTAAAGTAAAATACTCTGACAAATCCATGTGCTCATTTGTAGGTGTATATCTTTTTATAAAAATAATTCCTACAATCAATATTACTGCCGCAAGTAAAATTGATGCTATATAGATATACCCTCTAGGTATTAATGGTCTTTTTTTTCTTTTGCGATATGCCATAGGATTCTCCCTCCATTTCTGTGGTAAAGTATATCAAACAACCTTTATTTTTTCCACAAAAAAGGAGCAGCCGTGCTGCTCCCTGTTTCCCATAAAACTAAACTTTTCTTATTTCTTAATATAGGTTTTTGATTTTCCTCAGAAAATCAAGAACCGGACACAGACCAATATTTTCTAAAAGAAAATGTTGCTTGGCAAAGCCAAGTTCTTGTGGACTTTTTCCTTAAGTAGTCCACAAGAAGTCATAATTTCTAGAGTGTATGACGTTAAAACACTCCTTTAGTTGTCATTATTTTATGCTTTTCATAACTCCTTTCTGCAGCTACGCCATAATTTCATTAATAATGTCAAAGTCTTCTTCTCTTAAACGAAATGGATTTTGTATGTTTGAAACCCCTACAGGTCTGCGCTTAAAAAAACTATAAAACAATTTAATTTCCGCTAATTCTTTCCCATCAATTAGATATTTTATTTTACTTATGTCATAGTTCTTTACTATATTTTTATTTACATATTTTATATATTCACGCTGCCTCCAGGGCTTCATAGACCCTATGACTATTTTATTATCACAGTGGTCTAAAATTGCCTTGGCACTGTCAAAATCACAACCACAATCAATTACTATATAAGCATTGACCTTATTTATCACGTCGAGGATTTCCCGTTCTCTCTTATGAAGTAAATATTCAACACCTTTATACATATAGCCATCATTTGGCCCTAAGCTAACATTTTTATCCTGAAACATACTGATAAGATTGCTTTTTGATGAATATTCAATAAAGACCACCTTTTTCTTAAGTACAGAATGCATATAATTAGCAAGTGCCAGTGATATATGTGTGGTTCCTAACCCTGAACCTGCGCCTGTAAGGCCATAAGATCTTTTTTCTTTTCTATTTTTTAATTTCTTTTTATTTCCTGTATTTTTTAATTTATTTTTTAAAATCAATTCCGTCTCGATTCTTTAACAATTCGCAAAATATTTTTTCTGCTCTACTAGATATCTTAAAAACACTTTTTTCATAAGGATAAATGAATACCTTTTTTCTATACCGTTTTGCCATTTGTATTGCATTTATTCTATCTATGTGATTTCCCAAAATAATAACTCTTTTATCGATTATCCATTCTGGTAAAGCTTTTGATTGCCAGGGTTTATCCCCCACAACCATTATCACTAGATCAGCATCCGGCATTTGATTTGTGTATCCGTAATCCAATATGTATATTCCAAAAGGAGAATCATAGCTCTCCACCGCTGGACCATAGTCCATAAGTGCATTAAAGCTTTCGTGGTATAAAACACCCTTTTTTATCTTTATATTCTTTAGATTTTCTTTCAAGCGTATTGCTGTATCATCCCCGGCCATATCCTTATAGTAGCTTTTATCAATTCTTTTATTTACATAGCTGCACAAAGACATAGCAATATGGGTTGTACCCACAGATTTATCTGCACCAATAATTGCGATATTTACATTGAGATGCTTTTCATCAAATTTTTCACTTAATAACTCTTTTCCCCGTAGCTTTAGCAGCTCCTCCTTCAATTCACAAACGCTTTTAAAACGCTTGGACTTATCCACATCGGCCGCCTTTGCTATCAACCTTTTAAGTCTATAGTCATCTTTTAATGAACTATTACTTTGCATATATTCTAAAATTTTCCCTAAGCTGTAAATGTCACTTCTCTCATCAAGAATTCCATTTTCCAGCTGCTCAGGAGAAGCCCAGGATTTAGTTCCAAGGGCTTTAGCCTCCTTCGCCTTAGACTTTTCTACTGATATTCCAAAATCTATTAGTTTTATGTTTTCAGATTGCAACATTACATGTTCAGGCTTTAAATCTCTGTATAGCACAGCCTCGCTTCCTGCTGTATGAAGCATTTCTAAAACCTTACAAAGCTCAATTGAAATATCATAAAATTTATTTTCATCTAATTTGTTATCTAGAAGATACTCACGCAAAGATAGTCCTTCCACGTATTCTTCTACTAAAAAATAGTACTCTGTAGTTTCTCCTACAGAATAAATGGTGGGTATGTAGGGAGATTTAAATCCCTTTAAAAGATGTGCTTCGGATAGGATGCTGTTTGATCCAGAATGGCCTTTGTGAATAGCCTTGAGTATCCTGAGATCTCCTATCTTTCTGTAATTGACGAGTAAAACTGCGGTAGCTGCTGTTTGTTGCAGTATTCGAATTACTTCGTACTCGTCATCAATACCTGTTGGTATCATATTTATCAGCTCCTTCCTGTCGGAAAAAGCATCTCGAGGAAGAAATATATCATACCAAAAATTATATTGCAACCCCTATTTTAAATTTAGACACATTTTTATAACGGTCAATTTTAATACTTTTTTAATATTTTTTTCGTGAATTTTATGGCTTGTTTCCTTTACTTTCCGATATAACTTATATATAATTCGAGTAAAGAAAAGCATTATTTGATCGGGAGGTGATTTCTATGAAGATTGAAAGAATCAACGAGAACCAGATCAGATGTACTCTTACAAGGGAGGATTTAGTTAGCCGTCATATCAAGCTTTCTGAATTAGCCTATGGATCTGCAAAGGCCAGGGATTTATTTAGGGAATTAATGGAACAGGCTTCCTACCAGTATGGTTTCGAGGCTGAAGACATTCCACTTATGATAGAAGCTATCCCTTTATCTTCTGAATCTATTGTTTTACTAGTCACAAAGGTAGAAAATCCTGACGAATTAGACACTAGATTTTCAAGATTTTCCGAGGGAGATGATGATTTTGATGATGACATAGATTCATCCGCAACACCTAAAAAAGCATTCAACAATGCTTCAGCTGATGAAATCTTAAATGCCTTCACCAATTTAATCGAAAAAGCTCAACAGGCTGCTACAAATGCTCCTGAAAAGGCTGCAAAAGCAGGATTACCTGTTGATATTACAAAGATGTTCGTTTTCGAATCTCTTGACGATGTAATACGACTTTCAACAATGCTCGAGACCTTCTACACCGGCAAGAACTCTTTGTTTAAGAGTCCATCTGATGATAGATATTATTTAGTTGTCAGCAAAACAAATGACACACCAGAAACCTACAACAAGGTTTGCAATATCCTAGCTGAATATGGTGACCAGCAAAATTATGTTGTTGGTACAGCTCAGTACATGGCCGAGCACTACGAAACAATCGTCGCTGATCAGGCAGTCCAGGTACTTGCACATATTTAATATCTTAATTAAAAGTTAATAAGGAGTTGTACTCCATTAAAAAAGAGCGAAATCATATGATTTCGCTCTTTTTACATTAAAGGATCTTATAATCCCTTTTATTTCTTATGACTGTGAATCTAAGAATGTGTTAATCTCTTCTACTAAGTCATCAGCATCGATACCATGTACCATAGCTGCCTCCTCGATAGTTTCCATCTGTGACGATGGACATCCAAGACAGTGCATGCCGATATTAAGTAAAATAGGTGCTACATCAGCATCAATCTGAAGTAACTCACCAATCATAGTTGCTTTGTTAACTCTTGCCATTATATTAGTCCTTCCTTTCTTTTAACTGTATTGTGATGATATCATGCTTTCTGTCATTTCGCAATTTTATTTTCTATTTGTAGGCAATTTTATACAATTACTTTGTGCTCAATTTAATTTCAATGTCTAAAATATGCTCTACATAGCTATTATATTGGTTATTAAATGTTAAACTAATTTGTGTACACAATTTAAACTAATGTTAGCTGTTATTAACATTAGTTAGCCTAGTATAACCACTCTAGCCCTTGATTTTAAAGGGTTTTTTTAAAATACAATTTTGTTCTTGATTTTGACACAATTTCGGTGTATAGTTACTTTATCAGTAAGATATTGATAATATTTATTAATAAGATTTTTAAGGAGGAGTTTAATTATGGCATACGTAATTTCTGATTCATGTGTATCATGCGGTACATGCGAGCCTGAGTGCCCAGTAGGTGCTATTTCACAGGGAGATTCACAGTTCAACATCGACGCTAACGCTTGTGTTGATTGTGGTACATGTGCTGGTGTTTGCCCAACAGGCGCTATTGCACAGGCTTAATTTAGTTTAATAACTTTTTTAAGAAACACGGTTATAAAAGCATCGCATTTGCGATGCTTTTTTTATTTTTTGTTTTTAATTAATAAAGCGCTTACAGCCATTTTTTAACTGTAAGCGCATTTATTATTCTTCTCTATTTGAATATTGACTGCGATCGCGATTTGCGAAACGAGTATATTCTGGTAACCAAGCTAATTCGATTGTACCAATTGGACCGTTACGTTGTTTAGCAACGATAATCTCTGAGATACCCTTTAATTCTGTATCGTGGTTATAGTAATCATCACGATAAATGAACATAACCACATCGGCATCCTGCTCGATGGCTCCAGATTCACGAAGATCCGATAGCATCGGTCTATGATCTGGTCTCTGCTCTACAGCTCGAGAAAGCTGCGATAGTGCAATAACAGGTACATTTAACTCTCTGGCCAAAGCCTTTAGAGAACGCGAAATATCTGAAATCTCCTGCTGTCTAGACTCTGAACGACCTGATCCAGTCATCAACTGCAGGTAGTCAATGATAATAATATCAAGTCCCTGATCCATCTTGTATTTACGACATTTACTACGCAATGCACTGATTGAAATACCTGGAGTATCGTCAATTATCAAACGAGAATTTCCGATTTTTCCAGCGCCTTCTATAAGCTTTTCCCAATCCGCTTCCTGTAAATTTCCGGTTCGGAGCTTCTGTGCATCTACTCTTGACTCTAGAGCGAAGAGACGATTTACAAGCTGCTCCTTTGACATTTCCAGCGAGAATATTGCTGCGCATAAATGCTCGTGAATAGTAATGTACTGGGCCAAGTTTAGAACAAAAGCTGTTTTACCCATTGATGGACGCGCTGCTATAAGAATCAAATCTGAACGCTGTAAACCAGCTGTTTGATAATCCAAATCAATAAATCCTGTTGGGATACCTGTAACCGAGCCCTTTTGTTTTGAAGTCTGCTCAATTTTTGTAAGGGCGTTCATAACTACCTGTCTAATTGGGACGTAATCACTCTCGCCTCTATTTTGAACTAATGCAAATATGTCTTTTTCGGTTTGATTGAGGATAGTCTCTACCTCTTCTGTACCCTCAAAGCACATATTTTCAATGTTTTGATTTACTTTAATAACGCTTCTAAGAACTGCCTTATCCTTGACGATATTTGCATAATTCTTTGCGTTAACAGTTGTTGGAACACCTAAAACCAATCCCTGTAAATACTCCTGTGAGGCAATTTCTGGACTGGCTCCCTTTTCCTTTAGCTTGTTCTGAAGCGTTACCTCATCTACTGGCTGATTTGTGTTGTATAATTCAACGATTGCATCAAATAATATGCCATATTGCTGATGATAAAAATCATCCTTTACTAAAATTTCTGAGCATGTTGTAATAACATCTCTATCTACAATCATAGAACCGATTACAGCCTGTTCCGCCTCCAAGGAGTTGGGCATTTGTCTGTGAATCACATCTTCCATTTTATTGTTCTCCCACGTGAACTCTTAATGTTGCTGTAACCTTTGGATGAAGTTTAACCTTTACTTCATATGTCCCAAGTGAACGGATAGGATCATCTAATACTAGCTTTTTCTTATCAATTACCTTACCATACTGCTTTTTAGCAGCCTCAGCAATTTCCTTTGATGAAACAGAACCGAAGGTTCTTCCACCCTCGCCTGTTTTTATCTTTGTCTCAACTAACCACTCTGAGATTTCTTTTTCAAATGCAAGTGCTGCCTCGTAGTTCTCCTGAGCAACCTTTTCATCATGCTTGTTCTGGAGCTTTAAATCATTGAGGGCTGCATTTGTAGCTTCTACACCAAGCTTTTTCTTGAAAAGCATGTTTCTTGCATAACCTTCATTTACTTCAACAACTTCACCCTTTTTACCAAGAGCTTTTACATCCTGTAAGAGTATTACTTTCATAGTTTAATCTCTCCTTCTTCTAGCATTTTATCTATTGTTTCTTCGAGATCTTTTCGTACCTCATCAACGGTACTATTTTCGACCTGGGCGCCTGCAATATTAACGTGACCACCGCCACCAAGTCGCGCCATAATTCTCTGAACATCGATTTCATCGATAGAACGAGAACTGATAAATACCTTGTCCATGTACATAGTAAGTACAAAGCTGGCCTTGATTCCAACAATATTAAGAAGCTCATTTGCTGCCTGAGCGCCTACAACTGTTGGAGATTCTAGATTTCCATCAGGCTGACATTCTGAAATAGCAAATACACCTCTATAGGTAGTGGCATTTCTAACAACCTCTGCTCTAGCTTTGTATGTTTCCATATTTTCTCTGAGCATCTTGCGGACTCTAGTAACCTCTGCTCCATTTCTTCTAAGGAATGCAGCTGCCTCAAACGTTCTAACACCTGTTTTTGTCATAAAGTTATTGGTATCAATCAAAATACCAGCATAAATACAATCAGCCTCTGTAGGATTAATATTAATCTTGTCTGCAAAGTACTGTAAAACCTCAGCTATCATCTCACTAGCAGATGATGCATAAGGCTCTATATATGAAAGAATTGGATTTTCAATAACTTCATCAACCTGTCTGTGGTGATCAATAACTACCACATTTTTGTTCTTATAAAGTAGTCCTGGGCATTCTACAATGCTTGGTCTATTAGTATCTACAACCATAATAAGAGTATTATCGTTGCAAAGATTAAGTGCTCTTTCACTTGTGATAAACATATCGTCTGGGTATTCCGGCTTGTCTGTAAAGCTCTCTACCACAGGACGCATAGAGCTAGTTACTGTATCAAGTACAATGTTAACTGGCTTTCCGATTTCACGACCGGCACAGAAAACACCAACAGATGCACCAAGACAGTCTGCATCTGAAAGATTGTGTCCCATAACAATAATTCTATCTCTTGTTTCCATAAGCTCTCTAAGGGCCTGAGCCTTTACTCGAGCCTTTACTCGTGTATTACGCTCTACCTCTTTACCATGAGTGCTGTAATAAGAAACGTTTTGTCCATCCTTAATAACAGTCTGACAACCACCACGAGCTAATGCTAAATCAATAGCGATGTGAGCATACTGCGCATTTTGAGTATAGCTTTCGCTGCCAAGACCGACACCTAAGCTGACAGTGATATCTCTATCATTACCCATCTTTATACCCATGATATCTTCTACGATAGAGAATTTGTCATTTTCAAAATTCTTTAAATACTTATGCTGGAAAATGATAAGATATTTATCCTTTTCAAGGCGACGCACAATGGCGTCTGCTTCACCAAAGTATTTATTAATCTTTCTATCAATTAGAGCTAAAAGCATGGTCTGCTTTGTATTCTCTACTGTCTCAAATACTTCGTCGTAGTTATCAATATAAAGTAAGCTTGATACTAATGCCTGATCGTTGATTTTTGCCTTTGTTTCCTGGATGTCTGTTTCATCAAATAAAAGAATAGCAACTAATCCATCAGAGCTTTCTTCCATATTAGGGACAATTCCACTGCCCTTTAATGGCTCTGTCATATCAAGACGCTGCAAGCATGCAAGATACTTGCGCTCGTTGTATTCAATATGAATATCAAACATATCCTCACGAGCATGGTCAATTCCCTCACGTGTGATCTCTGGGAAAAGACTAGTGATAGACTTGTTATAGTTTTTGTTTTTGTCTACGAGGATTCTAAATTCCTCATTCATCCACATAATACGACCTGTAGAATCAAGTAATACATATGGCAATCTAAAGTTCTTAAGTAATTCCTTTTGAACTGTACCATAATGCACTGCATATTCAATAATCGTGCTCTTAAAGGATTTTAAATTGATGCTGTAATATACGCTGGTAAGAATACCGTATATTACGGCAAAGATGGCCATCACACCTGCCAATCTAGGTTCAGAAAAGCTCACCACTATACATCCTATAAAGAATAGAACAATCATATATAGCGGGAATCTCAAATAACGCTTTAAGCGTGCTCTATATTTTAATGTTTCCATGATGATTCTCCCGATAGAATTCTCAATATAATCAGAGTTATTATAACATACATCTGTAATATGTTTAATTGTTTCTTCTGCACTCTATAGCTTGTGCCCAATTTTATGCCCAGGTTTTTGTGCACTTTGCACCTGCTGTGGTTAAAATAACTAATAGCTTTTGTTATTTTTAGTTATTCTAACATTGTGACCAAATTATGTCTTTCCTATAATGATTTTAGTAACAGGGCGGGGCCCAAGTTTTTACAAAACAAAAAAGAGAGGATATTTTATTATGGCAGACATTAATTTGAAAAACATTAATAAGGTTTATCCAAACGGCTTTCAGGCTGTAAAGGATTTCAACCTTGATATTAAAGATCAGGAGTTCATCATCTTCGTTGGACCTTCTGGATGTGGTAAGTCTACAACACTTCGTATGATCGCTGGTCTTGAGGAAATTTCTTCAGGTGAGCTTCTCATCGATGGAAAGCTTATGAACGACGTAGAGCCAAAGGACAGAGATATCGCAATGGTATTCCAGAACTACGCTCTTTATCCACATATGACAGTTTACGATAACATG
>JAILKL010000051.1 GCA_024693775.1 Pseudobutyrivibrio sp. | reverse complement strand
TTTTACTAATTTGCCAATCTCAAAGACTGAACGATTTCCATCAATACAGGTAAAGATATAGCTGCCCATACCTTCTAGGGTAATGTGGCTATACTTTGGCTTTTTGAAAAAGCGTTGCGCTATTCGATTGGTAAATCCTTTGTTTTCCATATCTACGATTACCTGGCCTTTATCATCTTCCTGCCATGTTATGGAATCGCTGATAGTATATACAAAATCTAAAAAGTTATTATTACTCATTTTTCTTTCCAATAGCTGACTTAAATACGGCTGCAACTACGATGATGATAAGAATAAGAGCTGGAGCATTACCTGTTGGAACAAGTGAGCTAATGTTGATAGCCTGAGTTGCACCAAGTACAGTAAGGATAGCAAGTATGATACCTACGATACCCTCACCAGCAATAAGACCTGAACAGAAGAGGATACCCTTTCCTGACTCGTCCTTCTGCTCGCCGAATTTAGCGTCTGCAAACTTTCTAACAAGACCACCGAGCATAATTGTAGAAGAAAGCTCAAGTGGAAGGTAAAGACCGATAGATACTGGAAGTGCACCAATACCAAGGATCTCGATTGTGATTGAGATGAACGCACCGATAAAGATAAGTGCCCATGGAAGATTTCCATTCATAACACCTTCGATGATCATCTTCATCATTGTAGCCTGTGGAGCTGCAAGTGCTTCTGTACCAAAACCGTATGCATTGTCGAGAAGAACCATAACACCACCGATTGCAAGAGCTGCTGCGATTGTACCCATGATCTCACCAATCTGCTGCTTTACTGGTGTAGCACCAAGAATGTAGCCTGTCTTAAGATCCTGAGAAGTATCACCAGCCATGCAAGCTGCAATACAGATAATAGAACCAATAGCGATTGCACCCTGCATACCATGAACGCCTGTATCTCCCATAAGCTTGAGGCAGATAGTAGCGATAAGGATTGTTGCGATAGTCATACCTGAAACAGGGTTGTTTGAGCTACCTACAAGACCAACCATACGTGAAGAAACGGCACTGAAGAAGAAACCGAATACTACGATGATGATGGCACCAAGTAATGTAACTGGTACTACTGGAACAATCCAGATAGCAAGGATTAATACAGCGATTGAACCAAGAACTAAACGGATATCCATGTCGCGAGCAGTACGAGCAGTAGAAGTAGAACCAGCTGTCTTGATGCTCTTGATAGAATCTACGAATGTTCTAACAATAAGTGGAAGAGTCTTAATAAGACTGATGATACCAGCAGCTGCTACGGCACCAGCACCAATGTACTTGATGTAGTTAGACCAGATAGCAGATGCGCCGCCTGTAGCATAAAGCTCAGCAACAGATACACTAGCTGGGTACATAACGATGTCACCACCAAATGTAACGATAGCTGGGATGAGAACGAACCATCCGAAAATACCACCGGCAAACATATAAGCGGAAATACGAGGTCCGCAAATATAACCAACTGAAACAAGTGCAGGATAAACCTCTGCAGAAAGCTCTGTCTTTAATGCTTCAAATTTAAGAGTGAATACACTCTGGATAGCACCAAGGCCATCAACTATAAATTTGATAACAGCGCCCATTCCCATACCAAGGAATACTGACTTTGCAGAAGAACCACCCTCCTCACCAGCTAGAAGAACTTCAGCACATGCTGTTCCTTCTGGATAAGGAAGAACTCCATGCTCCTGAACGATAAGTGCACTACGAAGTGGAACCATAAAGAACACACCAAGAAGTCCACCGAAAAGAGCGATGATTGTGATAGTAATAAGTGAAGGCTTGTCCATAACGCCTTCCTTTGCCCAAATGAAAAGTGCAGGCATTGTAAAGATAGAACCTGCGGCAAGGGACTCACCGGCTGAACCGATTGTCTGAACCATGTTACTTTCAAGGATAGAATCTCTTTTCATAATAACACGGATAACAGCCATTGAAATAACTGCTGCGGGGATAGAAGCTGATACTGTCATACCAACTCTGAGGCCTAAATAGGCATTAGCGGCACCAAATATTACCGCTAAGATAAGACCCATTACTATAGAAGTAGGTGTTATCTCAGGAGTAACTTTGTCCGCTGGAATGTAAGGTTTGAATTCCTCATTCATGATTGCGTATATTCTCCTTTTCTATACAGAATGAACCCATTATATATTTACTTTAAAGTGTTGGCAAATTGCTTTTGTAAAGCGCTAAAGTGTTAAAGTGAATAATATTTGGATAAAAAAGTAGAAAAACTATCATTTTGGAATACAATGTGGCAAAATGCCCGTAAATTCAGCAAATAATTGTAGTTATCAAAGAAAAAACAGAAAGAACTGTTTCTCCAAAAAAGACAATTGTCTTTCTGAGAGATTCAATTCTTGAAAAGTATAGAATTTTATATTTTGAAAAATTTTTTACATATTATATAGAAGGAATCCGATTGATCTATGTGTTTCGTATTATGGAATCCCTGTAGTTTTTAGGGGAGGTGCCGTATTCTCTTTTAAAGGCGCGGTAGAATACAGAATAGTCTATAAAACCATATGAGGCTGCCACCTCAGAGATATCCTGGCCACTTAAAATAGCATCCTTACACATTTCCAGTCTCTTTTTAACAATATATTGGTGAATAGGCAGACCATTTGTCTCAGAAAAAAGATGGGAGATATGGTATTTGCTAACGTGAAATCTCTCAGCCAAAAAATCTAGAGATAGATTCTCATCTATATGTGTCTCAATGTATTGAATGATATTTTGATATAGAGTATCAGAGCTATTAGCAGGAGCCTCTATGCTGGTAGCCTCGTAAACAATGCGATTTAATGTAAGCATAAAATCACTGACAGAAATAAGAATCTTTGCATCCTTGCCAAATCTATCTGAGTTTATCTCATCTATAAGGGTAAATACCTTTCCCTGAATTGTATTAAATTCAATTTCAGAAAACTTATGAATATAGAATTTTTGATTGTTATCTGTCTTTTCAATCAGGTATTTATAGTCCATGGAAATGTTGGAAAGGCTGTTTACAAAATCATTTGTAACCCAGTACACAAATCTGCGATATGGCACATTGCCATCTAAAAGACGGGCATAGTGAGGCATATTTGGTGGGATAACAATAAGAGAGCCTGGAGTAGGAACAAATTCCTTTCCATTTATATACATAATGATATGGCCCTCGATAAAGAAATAAAACTCGTAGTAGTCGTGGGTATGAGCATTTACATTTGGAATGCATTTATCGCTGTAATAGTAAATCTCAAAATCTCTCGAGAGCATATATTGACGTGTGCTGAATTCTGTTTGAAGATTCTTTTTCATAATTATTAAACCCCTCTTTTTTGATGGTAGCAAAACATAGCAAGAAATGCAATGTTTTAAGCAAGGGTGACAATGGGAAAAATAACCACGTATTTGTACTATAAAACCATAAAATATTGTTTTTCATCAGAAAAACAGAAGTCATAAGGTATTAATGGTTTTTACAAAGGAGAAGTAAAAATATGAAAAATGAAATTACAGAAAAAATAAAGGAAGTAGGTATTATTCCTGTGGTTGTTTTGGAGGATTCAAAGGATGCAAAGCCTCTGGGGGAGGCACTGATAAAGGGAGGCTTGCCAGCAGCAGAGGTCACCTTTAGAACAGAGGCAGCAGAGGAGTCTATTAGAATTCTTTCGACAGAGTTTCCAGAGATGCTAGTGGGGGCTGGCACCGTACTGACACCTGAGCAGGCAGATAGAGCAATGGATGCAGGAGCAAAATTCATTGTATCGCCAGGATTTAATCCTACTGTAGTAAGACATTGTATTGCAAAGGGCTATCCTGTTACACCAGGTGTTCAGACACCAGGAGAAATGGAGCAGGCCATTGAATACGGATTGGATTTTGTGAAATTCTTCCCAGCTGAGCCAGCGGGAGGATTACCAATGATAAAGGCAGTTTCCGCACCTTATACACAGCTAAGCTTTATGCCAACAGGGGGAATTAACAAGGACAATGTAAAGGATTACCTTTCCTATGACAAGATTGTAGCCTGCGGTGGTACATGGATGGTAAAGGGTGATTTGATAGAAGAGGGCAATTTTGAAAAGGTGGAAGAGCTGGCACATGAGGCTGCAGAAATTGTCCATGAGGTTCGTGGATAAAACTAGTTGTTAAGGAAGGGGCAATATATATGGAAATGACACTGAGATGGTACGGACGAGAATTTGATACCGTAACACTAGAGCAGATAAGACAGATTCCTGGAGTAAAGGGAGTTATCACCACCTTGTATGACACAAAGCCAGGCGAGGTATGGTCAAAAGAACGCATTAGAAAAATGAAGAATGAGGTAGAGGCTGCCGGATTAAAGGTGGCGGGAATAGAGAGTGTAAATGTTCATGAGGATATAAAGCTGGGAAAGCCTAGTCGAGATGAATTGATTGATAACTATATCAAAACCCTGAAAAATCTTGGTGAAGAAGACATTCATCTAGTGTGCTATAACTTTATGCCAGTTTTTGATTGGACCAGAACAGAGCTGGCTAGAAAAAGATGGGATGGTTCCACAGTATTGGCATACACTCAGGAGGCTGTGGACGCATTGGTTCCAGAGGAGATGTTTAATTCTATTTCAAAAGATACCAACGGCTCTGTTATGCCAGGCTGGGAGCCAGACAGAATGGCCCATGTAAAGGAATTGTTTGAAGAATACAAAAACATTACCGACGAGGATTTGTTTGAAAACCTGAAATATTTTCTAGAAAGAATCATGCCTGTGTGTGATGAGTACGACATCAATATGGCGATTCATCCGGATGATCCAGCCTGGCCTGTATTTGGGTTACCTAGAATTATTATTAATAAAGAAAACATTCATCGCATGATGAAAATGGTGGACAATCCACACAACGGTGTGACCTTTTGCTCTGGCTCCTATGGAACCAATCTGGAGAATGATTTGCCAGATATGATTCGCAGTCTAAAGGGAAGAATTCATTTTGCCCATGTGAGAAATCTAAAGTTCAATTCGCCAACTGATTTCGAGGAGGCTGCACATTTATCTAGCGACGGAAGTTTTGATATGTATGAGATAGTAAAGGCCTTATATGATATTGGATTTACAGGACCTATTAGACCTGATCATGGCCGTATGATTTGGGGAGAAAAAGCCATGCCAGGTTATGGACTATATGACAGAGCGCTGGGTGCTACCTATATTAATGGTCTTTGGGAAGCAATAGAAAAAAGTGCAAAAAGGGGTAATTGATTATGAAATTAACAAATGAGGGTTTGAAGGATAGAGCGGCTTGGCAGGAAAAGGGCTACAGTCTTCCTGAATATGATAGAGAAAGGATTATCGTAAATACGAAGAACAATCCAATCTGGATACATTTTGGGGCTGGTAATATTTTTAGGGCCTTTCAGGCAAATGTAGTAGAAAAATTATTAAATGAAAAAGCTATGGATACAGGCTTGATTGTAGCTGAGGGCTATGATTATGAAATCATAGAAAAATATAATAGACCAGCGGATAACCTTAGTATTTTGGCCACATTAAAGGCAGATGGCACTGTGGAGAAAAGGGTTATAGGTTCTATTGTGGAATCCTGCATTTTAGACGAGGAAAACGAAAAGGAAATAAATAGACTTAGAGAAATTTTTAGAGCACCATCCCTTCAAATGGTTAGCTTTACCATCACAGAAAAGGGCTATAAAACCAGAGCCTATATGAACAAGGTGGTAGGACTTATTTTAGAAAGATACAAGGCAGGCAGTCTGCCAGTTTCCATTGTCAGCATGGACAATTGCTCGCACAATGGGGACAAGCTAAAGGAAGCGGTGCTTGAGATTGCGAATGAGTGGGTAAAAGAGGGCAAATGCGAGGTAGGCTTTGTGGATTATCTTAACAATCCAAAGCTAATAGCATTCCCACTATCCATGATAGATAAAATCACTCCACGTCCAGATGACACTGTAAAACAGATGCTGATGGATGATGGAGTCGAAGGGGCAGAGCCACTGGTTACCTCAAAGCATACATATGTAGCCAACTTCGTAAATGCGGAGGAGACAGAGTATCTTGTAATCGAGGATTTATTCCCAAATGGACGACCACATTTGGAAAAGGGTGGCCTGATTTTTACAGATAGAGAAACTGTTGATAAGACAGAAAAGATGAAGGTGTGCACCTGCTTAAATCCTTTACACACAGCCCTGGCAATATTTGGATGTCTTTTAGGCTACAAAACGATCCATGATGAAATGGAGGACAAGGATTTAAAGAACCTTGTTACTAGACTTGGCAAGGAAGAGGGCATGAAGGTTGTAGTGGATCCAAAGGTTTTATCGCCAGAGGAATTTTTGGATGCTGTGCTTACAAAGCGACTTCCAAATCCATTTATGCCAGATACACCTCAAAGAATTGCCTGCGATACCTCTCAGAAGCTACCTATTAGATTTGGCGAAACCATCAAGGCCTACAGAAGCAGACCAACGCTTGATACAGATAATCTAGAGGTGATCCCAGTGGTGCTAGCAGGATATCTGAGATATCTAGAAGGGGTGGATGATAGCGGAAAGGCCTTTGAGCAAAGCCCAGACCCACTTTTAGATGAGCTAAAGGCTTTAAGCGGTAAGGATGTTTTAAAGAGAAAGGATGTTTTTGGTGTAGATTTGTACGACGATAATCTGGCAAAGAAAATCCTAGAAATCTATGCAAATATGCAAAAAATAGGCGGCGTTAGAAAGGAATTAGAAAAGCTATGAAATTTATGGACCAAGACTTTTTACTAAAAAATCAAATAGCTAAGGATTTATTTGCGGCAGTAAAGGACGAGCCTATTATTGATTTCCACAATCATCTAAATCCAAAGGAAATATATGAGGATAAGTGCTTCGAAAATATGGCTCAGGTGTGGCTAGGAGGAGACCATTATAAATGGCGCGCCATGAGAGCAAATGGTATCTCTGAGAAATTAATAACAGGAGACGGGCCAGATTTTGATAAATTCATGGCCTGGGCAGATACAGTGCAAAACCTAATAGGAAATCCTCTGTATCAATGGACCCATCTGGAGCTGCAAAGATACTTTGGCATAGATACTCCATTAAATCCTGATACAGCACAGGAAATCTGGGATAAATGTAATGCTCTTCTTCAGACAAAGGAGTATTCCGTTAGAAATCTTCTTAGGATGCAAAAGGTTTCAGTACTATGCACCACAGATGATCCTATTGATTCTCTAGAGTGGCATAGAAAATTGAGAGAGGACAATTTTGAAATAAAGGTACTGCCTAGCTATAGGCCAGAAAAGGCTATCGCTATAGAAAAGGATACCTTTGTGGATTATATTTATCGACTTAATCAGGTATCTGAAAAGAAAATCATGGATGTAAAGACTCTTATAGACATCCTTTGCGATAGACTTGATTACTTTATTGAAAATGGCTGCAGAGTATCTGATCACAGTCTGGAAAACACCTTTTATGTACCAACCACCTATGAAGAGGTAAATGAGATATTTAAAGCAAGGATGAATGGCTGCCATCTGACTGAAGAAGAGGCTGGCAAGTTCCATGGATATATGTATGTGGCTCTTGGAAAAGAATATGCTAGGCGTGGAATTGTAATGCAGCTGCATATTGGCGCTCTTAGAAATAACTCAGAAAGATTTTTCAAAAGGCTGGGAGCAGATACAGGCTTTGACAGTGTAAATGATTTTAACTACGCCATGCAGCTATCAGCTATGCTTTCTGCCATGGACAAGGAAAATGAGCTTCCAAAAACTATATTGTATTGTCTAAATGCAGGTGATACAGAAATGCTTTCTGCCATGGCTGGAAACTATTGCAGCAACGAGGAGGGCATAAAGGGTAAGGTGCAGCTTGGAGCTGCCTGGTGGTTCTGTGATCACAAAAATGGAATGGAACGACAGCTGGAAGCCATGTCAGACACAGGACTTATTTCTGCATCAGTGGGAATGCTGACAGATTCTAGAAGCTTTCTATCATTCCCTCGCCACGAATTGTATAGACGTATACTGTGTAACAAGCTTGGAGAGTGGGTTGAAAACGGAGAATACCCCGCGGACATTACGTATTTACGAAGTATGGTAAAAAACATTTGTGGATTAAATGCAGTTAAATTTTTTGGATTTGATAAATAAAGTTAGGAGAATAATAAATGGATTTAAAACTTAGACCAAAGGAAGAGTGCATGTTTGATGCTGTATCACTAGGAGAGGTAATGCTGAGATTTGACCCAGGTGAGGGACGTATTCGTACAGCTAGAGAGTTCAAGGTATGGGAAGGTGGTGGCGAGTACAATGTTATCCGTGGCCTCAGAAAATGCTTTGGAATGAAGACAGCAGTTATAACAGCATTTGCAGATAATGAGGTGGGTCATCTTGTAGAGGATTTCATCATGCAGGGTGGTGTGGACACATCATTGATTAATTGGAAAAAGACAGATGGTATCGGAAGAGAGTGTAGAAACGGATTGAACTTTGTGGAAAGAGGCTATGGTATCAGAGGTGCCCTCAGCTGTTCGGATAGAGCAAACACAGCCATTTCACAGGCCACTGCAGAGGATTTTGATTTTGACTATATCTTTGGAACACTAGGTGTTCGCTGGCTTCATACAGGTGGAATATATGCAGCACTTTCAGAAAAATCTGCTGACACAGTTATCAAGGCAATCAAAACAGCAAAGAAATATGGCACCATCGTATCCTATGACTTAAACTATCGAGCTTCCATGTGGTCAGCCATTGGCGGACAGAAGAAGGCTCAGGAGGTAAATAAAGAAATAGCCAAATATGTTGATGTAATGATAGGAAATGAGGAGGACTTTACAGCCTGTCTTGGATTTGAAATCGAAGGTAATGATGCAAACCTAAAGGAATTAAACTTAGATGGCTACAAGAAAATGATCGATAACGCATCAAAGGTATATCCTAACTTCAAGGTGGTGGCAACAACACTTCGTACAGTTAAGACAGCCACAGTAAACGACTGGTCAGCTCTTTGCTGGGCAGAGGGCGAAATCCACAAGGCAAAGGATTACAAAGACCTTGAAATACTTGATAGAGTTGGTGGTGGTGACTCATTTGCATCTGGCCTCATCTATGGTCTTATGACCACAGCAGATGCAGCAAAGGCCGTAGAATACGGCACAGCTCACGGAGCACTGGCCATGACTACTCCAGGAGATACCTCCATGGCAAATGTCTCTGAGGTAGAATCCATCATGAATGGAGCTGGAGCTCGAGTCAAAAGATAATTACACAAAATACTTATTTAGTGGAAACTCAAATAAAAACCTATCGCAAAAATGAGCGTATTTGAGCATTTTGATAGAAACTGTTCAAAAATCCAGACCTCAATTCAGATTTCACAATTTATTCACATAATAGCCATAGACAAAACAAAGTTTTCAATGTACTATGGATTTGTTCATTTATTTGTATAGTCAATTCACAAAGAGAGGAACGAAAAAAACTAATCGGGGAGGCATTGAAAAATATGGCAATTGGTGAAATTATATCTTGTTTTAACGCTGAAGATCTTTATCGAAAAGCAGAGGATTTATCACGCAGGGGGATTAAGACAGAATTTGCTGCTAGATATACTCTTAGAGTAGTCAGCATTCAGCATCGAGCAGATATTAAAGACATCTCAGCTAACCATTCATCAAAGAAGAACCTGAGCATCGCTTAGAGTTATGAAATTATAAGGTATGATATAAGGCTAATGAAAAGAAAGTATCCGAATGAAGGCGGGTACTTTTTTTGTTTAGAGAGTATAATAAAATTTAATATTTACTTTATTGTATTTGAAACCCGTAATGGTTACTATTTATTATGTAACTATTGCGGGTTTTTGCGTTAAAAGAAATAATGAAGGGAAAACGGGCATGGATAATATACTAGATTATGTTAAATGGTACGGTGAATTTAGCTTTAAAGAAAAACCTGTGACAGAAGTAGATAATTTCGTTTTTTGTAAATTGGCATATTTGCTTTTAGATGGAATTTCAATCAAAGAAAAACGTACTTTTAGAAATATAGTTGATGAGTTAAAAAAGAATGGTGGCATAAAAGGAACCTTTTATGGCAACGAGATAATCGTGGATGAAGCAGCAAAATCAAAGCGATTTGGCGATGTGGTTATAAGTGACTATGAGGATGTGTACAATCATGAAATATCTGCACAGTTTTCAGCCATGACCTTTGATTTAACAGATACGGATAGATTTGTAGCATATCGTGGTACAGACGATACTATGGCTGGCTGGAAAGAGGATTTTATGATCAGCTTTACAGAGACTGAAGCCCAAAAGCTAGCCCTTAAATACCTAGAAAGAAACGTGGATGATGATCATCGCATATACGTAGCAGGCCACAGCAAGGGAGCTAATCTGGCGCTGTATGCAGCTATCCACCTGGATACAAAAAAGCAGGAGAGACTTGCACATATTTACATGAATGATGGACCAGGACTTTGCCCTGAGGTATGCAATATTTCTTTAATAGAGAATATAAAGGAAAAGACTACACGTTTTCTACCTGAGTATTCAATATTTGGAAAGCTATTTGAGCCGGTGGAGATTCCGGCAAAAATATTAGAAAGTACAAACGAAGGTGTAATGCAGCACGATTTATTCTCATGGGGAGTAGATCATGGTGTGCCATTGCTTGCCAGTGGCTTTGCATCAGGTAGTGTATTTATCAATCAGGTCCTGGACCAGTGGATTGAAAGCGTAAATAATGCAAGACGTACAGCCTTTGTTAACAGCCTGTTTGATGCTATAGACAAAAGCGGTATAAAGACAACCACTCAGATAGTAGAGCGTGGACCATTTGCAGTGGAAAAAATTCTCATAGAATTTTTGGCTCTGGACAAAAAGACAGTGCGTACATTGATGAAGCTACCAATGACCGCAGCCCTAGATAGAGCCCCTGATCCACAAAAGGCCATGAGCATAAAACGGGGCATAAAGAAAATGGAATGGATGCCTTATGTAGGAATGATTTTGGCCAGCATTGTGCTATTCATAATTCCAGAATACACCCTGCAGCTAGCTATCAGCACGATACTTTTGGCAGGCATTTTATTTGAGGTTGGTGTCACTCTAAAGCATCTAATCAAAGCCAAATTTGACCTTCAGCAGGAAAGTGCTAGAGTGTACATCTGTCTATTGATGATAGGTGTTTATGCACTTTTATTGGTAAAGGAGGATGCGCTGTTTTTCATAGGAAGTGTGGTAATTGGCGTTGCCTTTTTATCCTGGGCATACAGAAATGCCATTACCTATAAAAATCTCTGCAATACCACAGAGAAAAAGGAGCGCAAGCCAGAAAAAATAAAGCTAATTATAGAAATAATATTTTTAATTGTACTTGGTGGATTTATTCTGGTTGCTCCAAAGGACACTTTAAGCTGGTACATGTGTGTCCTTGGCTCTGTATTCCTAATTGATGGTGTGGTTAATATTGGCTTTATTATAGATAGAATTGTCAAAAATAAGAAAAATTAGCCTAAAAGAATGTACACAATTAGATTTTACAAAATTTAAATATGGTGTTACAATCTAACTACATAAATTTGGATATTATATATGAAATAGGAATATGGAGGTTTTAATTTTGAATACTATTAGCAATAAGACTTTTGATGAAGAGAGAGCTTTATACGGAAGCGTTGATCTTGCTGTAGACAACTGCAAGTTTGATGGTCCAGCAGATGGAGAGAGTGCTTTCAAGGAGTGCAAGAACATCCAGGTAGACAACTCTTTCTTTAATCTTAGATACCCATTCTGGCACGTAGATGGCCTCAAAATCAACGGCAGTGAAATGACAGATCTTTGTCGTGCAGCACTTTGGTACAGCAATGGCGTGGAAATTACAGACAGCAAGCTTCACGGCATCAAGGCCCTCAGAGAGTGTGCAGATGTAAAGATGAAGGACTGTGACGTAATCTCACCAGAGTTCGGATGGAGCACAAGAGGACTTGATATCGACAACGTATCCCTAGAGGGTGAATACGTATTCATGCGTTCATCAGACCTCAACTTCAAGAACTTTACATTAAAGGGAAAATACTCATTCCAGTACATTGAGAATGCAGTATTTGAAAACTGTAACTTTGATACAAAGGATGCCTTCTGGCACGGCAAGAACATCACAGTTCGCAACTCAGTAGTAAAGGGTGAATACCTTGCATGGTACTCAGAAAACCTTACACTTGAAAACTGCAAAATCATCGGCACACAGCCATTCTGCTACTGCAAGGGCTTAAAGCTCATCAACTGCGAAATGGTAGATGCTGACTTCGCCTTCGAAAAATCTGAGGTAGAAGCAGAGGTAACAACACCAGTTATCTCCATCAAAAACCCAGCCACAGGCTGCATCTCAGTTCCAGCCGTAGACGAAATCATCTACGACGACCCAGCCGCTCAGGGCCACATCATCGTAGCCGGCCAGCAGGTTAAATAAAGCTATCGTCAGCCACGACCCATCCATGCCAGCCCATACAAATACTCAAAGAATTTTAATTATCTAAATGGGTAATCGCGTATGTTTATTTATGGGTGTTCGTCTAACGGTTTTACAATTCTAGCAGGACTGTTCGTACAAAGAGCAGACACACATAACGTAAAATAAATAAGGTTCTACAATCCATGTACCACACAGGTGCCTGATTTTAAGTGAAGCCTTAGCAGCACAGAAGGGGATTACGTAGATAATTGATATGCCGAGCCATGGACGGCGAGGCAAATGCCAGCTGAAC
>JAILKL010000127.1 GCA_024693775.1 Pseudobutyrivibrio sp. | reverse complement strand
GACAGCTTCCCTGCCTGCAGCAACTAAGTATTTCTGATTATGCTTTTTTTCTAATACCATTTTGGATATTTCTTCTCTGTTGATACCTTTTCTTATATTGCATTTAAAAAGAAATGTCAAAACCGCATCTTCAGTATAGGTAAGTCCATCAGCTCTAAGCGGAAGCTGAAACCAGCAAAGCATATCTCCATTTGATAAAGACATATATAAATTTTTGTTCTCTAACATCGAATCCAAAAGAGCTTTATTGTCAGTTGTACCTTCTGTTCTATTAATGGATTCTCTTATATCATCATCTTCAGATGCCGTCTTATAATCACCAGAGAGCATTTTTTCACGAATGCGTCTCATATCTCCAGCTGTGTACATCATAGTAGAGAACTTAGTAACATCAAGTCCTTCTTCTAAGCCAAGCCTTATTTCTCTCATTTGATCGGCACGATATAGTGGCTTAGAATAAGGTGTAATATCAATCTGATGTTCTAATCCAATTCTCATTTCATACATCTGTTGCCATCCATATGCTACATCAGCATATTTTGCAACATCTACGCCATTTTCAAGACCCAATCTGATTTCTTTGATGGCAGAGCCTCTCATATCTCCAGTTATGTAGATATCTATTGGAAAATTTTCCTTGAGGCTTATTATTATCTGTTCAAGCTGTTCCTCATCAAATCTATCTTTGACATATCTTGATATATCTACACCATCAATATATGCTTTATGAATCTGATTTAAAATATCAGCATTATTTTTTTCTATTTGTTCTTCAGAAAAAAAGAGTCCATCCTCAGCACTTTCCCTTACTGCACGCATCTTCATATATGGAATATCAACAGCTGCATAATTAGAGATATCTATTCCCGCCTCAAGACCTTTTCTGATTTCTCTCATCTGCATACTGTCAAATGCCGGATCTTGAAAAAAGATGATGGGAACTCCACCATTTTTGGTCATTCCAACTCTTAACTCTCTCATCTGATCAGCAAGATAGTACTTTTTTGCATAAACTGAGACATCTACTCCGCTGGCAATTCCTTGCCTGATCTGATAGATCTGTTGCAGATCAAAACCTTCTTTTCTATATTGACTCATGTCAATTCCCTGCGACATCTCAAGACGGATTTCTTCCATCTCTATCCATGGCATCTTAGGATTCATATACTTTGATATATCAACTTTATCAATCAGTCCTTTTCTGATCTCATTTAACTGAAGCGCATTAAATTTAAGAGCTTTCAGTTTTTCAACATCAGCTCCTAATTTTTTACATAGTTCAAGCTCCTTTTCCAAAGAATTCTGGTTAAAAGAGTCAAGCCCTGAATATACATTTAACTCACTAATAAGATCCATATCCTGAATTGCCATAAAACACTCCTATACAGTTATGAAAGCCTTTTTACAAGAGTAAGAACATTGCTATTATCTCTATATTCATAATCGACCTTATCCATACTTTTCTTTACAATAAAAATTCCAAGTCCTCCAATCTGCCTTTCAGCAGCTGACAGTGTAATATCCGGATCTTCTTTTTCAAGTGGATTATAATACTTACCCTGGTCAATAAAAGTAATAATTACAGAATTATCATTACCATCATAATCTATACTTATTTCAGCTAAACCTACCTGGTCATCATAGGCATAGCTGGCAATATTAACAAATATTTCCTCTACAGCAACATCAATTTGTGTCTGTACCTTCATAGACGCATCATGACTTTCCAACTGCTCGTCAATAAAAGCTATCACTTTATTTAGATTATCTACCGTTGCCTCAATCTTTAATATGCCCATCTATATTCTCCAAGTATGATCACAAAAACAATCTATAATAATATTATATACAAAATAGCGTAAAATTTGTTTAATAATCTAATATTTTTTTAATTTTAGCTAATTACCGTAAGATTCATATTATAATATTCAGATGAAAGCGTAAATTCATCATAAAGCTTATCCGTAATATATATCTTCCTATCTTCTGTTATAACTATCATATCAAAGCTTTCATTATTATCTTTCCAATAGTTAATAGCATCATCAAGTCCCATTACAAACAGAGCTGTTGACAATCCATCACACATAAGGCCGTTTTCTCCTACAACAGTAACTGAAACAATCCCATTGTTTGCCGGCATTCCGGTTGAAGGATCAAGAATATGCCAATAGATATTGCCATCCTGTTCAAAATACCTCTCATATCCCCCCGAAGTAATGATTGCCTCATCACTAGCCTTTAACACACCTATTATTCCGCTGTTACTGTCAAAAAAAGGACTCTTGATAGCCACATTCCATGGATCGCCATTTGGCTTAGAGCCAATGCACTGGACATTACCTCCTAAATTTATAAGTGCAGAAGTTACAGAATTTTCTTTAAGATAATCTGCTACCATTGTTCCTGTATATCCCTTTGCAACACTCCCAAGATCAATTTCCATATTCTCAGGGATTTCAACAGTATTACCATTTATCTGGATTTTGCTATGATCAACATTTTCAATCATATCATCAAGCATCTTGCTGTCTGGTACATTATATTCTCCAGTAGTAAATCCCCATAGCTTTAATACAGGATATATTGATATATCAAGAGCACCGTCTGTTTTATTACAAACATCGATAGCTCCCTCTAAAACATCAATGCTTTGATCAGATAATATAGCCTTCTTAACATGATTAAGTTCATATATCTCACTTTCATCATCTGTAACAGAAATCTTTTTTTCCAGATTTCTTATCATATGCTCTGAATCTGTCAAAAGAAACTTATCTCCATTTATCTTAAGTTCCATAACAGTATCCATTGCAAAAATAGTAGATGTATTCATTTGTTTTTTTCCAATACTATTGCTGTCAAAATTACATCCAGAAATAATAAAGGCGCAAATAAATACTTCTCCCAAAACCTTTATAAGATTATTTCTATAAAACCTACCATTCATTTTTATCTAGTCCTTATATATATGCCTTATTACTAGAATAACTTGTATTTTGGGCCGTTTCAAGAAAAAAAGGGCTACCCATTAATGGATAGCCCTCTAAAGCAAACTATTTATCAGTTCTTCTTATTATCGTTATATGCTCTCTTAGCTTCTTCGATACCAGCCTTAAGACCTGCAAGACCAGCCTTTGCAACCTCAGCAGATGTCTCTGCGAGTTCTTTTGCAAGGTCCTGTGCCTTTTCTGCAGCTTCCTTAAGCTTTTCCTTGGTCTCATCGTCAACTATCTTCTTGTCACCACAATTACAATTTGACTTAGCAGCCTTCTCAGCAATAGCAGCCTGCGCAGCAGCAAGTCTTGCAACAGGTACACGGAATGGTGAGCATGATACATAGTCAAGGCCAATCTTATGGCAGAACTCAACTGATGAAGGATCTCCACCGTGCTCTCCACAGATACCAACATGAAGTGAAGGATTAACTGGTTTTCCAAGCTTGATTGACATTTCCATAAGCTTACCAACACCTGTCTGATCAAGCTTAGCAAATGGATCACTCTCGAAGATCTTTGTATCATAGTAAGCATTGAGGAACTTACCAGCATCATCACGTGAGAAACCAAATGTCATCTGTGTAAGATCGTTTGTACCGAAGCAGAAGAAATCAGCTTCCTTAGCAATCTCGTCAGCTGTAAGAGCAGCTCTAGGAATCTCGATCATAGTACCAACTTCATACTCAAGCTTAGCACCAGCAGCTGCAATTTCAGCATCAGCTGTCTCTACAACTATCTGTTTAACATACTTAAGCTCTTTGATCTCACATACAAGAGGAATCATGATCTCAGGCTTAACATTCCAGTCTGAATGAGCCTTCTGAACTTCAAGAGCAGCACGGATAACAGCCTTAGTCTGCATCTTGGCAATTTCAGGATATGAAACTGCAAGACGGCATCCTCTGTGACCCATCATAGGATTGAACTCGTGAAGAGAATTGATAATAGCTTTAATCTCTTCTACACTCTTGTGCTTAGCATCTGCAAGCTTCTTGATCTCGTCCTCTGTTGTAGGAACAAACTCATGAAGAGGTGGATCAAGGAATCTGATTGTAACAGGGCATCCCTCAAGCGCCTCATAAAGAGCCTTGAAATCCCCCTGCTGATAAGGAAGAATCTTATCAAGAGCTTCTTCTCTCTCTTCAACTGTATCTGAGCAGATCATCTCACGGAATGCCGCAATTCTGTCTTCCTCGAAGAACATATGCTCTGTACGGCAAAGACCAATACCTTCAGCGCCAAGTTCTCTGGCTTTTTTAGCATCTGCAGGTGTATCAGCATTTGTACGAACCTTAAGTCTTCTGAATTCATCTGCCCATGCCATGATACGTCCGAATTCACCAGCAATCTTAGCATCAACTGTAGCAATCTGGCCATCATAAATGTTACCGGTTGTACCATCAATTGAAATGAAATCTCCCTCGTGGAACTCTTTTCCAGCAAGTGTGAACTTCTTGTTTTCCTCATCCATGACGATATCGCCACATCCTGATACGCAGCATTCACCCATACCACGAGCAACTACGGCAGCGTGTGATGTCATACCGCCACGAACTGTAAGAATACCCTGAGCAGCTTTCATACCAGTAATATCTTCCGGTGATGTTTCAAGACGAACAAGAACAACCTTCTCTCCTCTTGCAGCCCAAGCTTCTGCATCGTCAGCTGTAAATACAACTTTACCACATGCAGCTCCAGGTGAAGCACCAAGTCCCTTTCCAAGAGGTGTAGCAGCCTTAAGTGCTGCAGCATCAAACTGAGGGTGAAGAAGTGTATCAAGGTTTCTAGGATCGATCATTGCTACAGCTTCTTCAGGAGTCTTGTGTCCCTCATCAACAAGGTCGCAAGCGATCTTAAGAGCAGCAGGAGCTGTTCTCTTATCATTACGGCACTGAAGCATGTAAAGCTTCTTGTTCTCTACTGTAAACTCCATATCCTGCATATCATGATAGTGATTTTCAAGTGTCTCACAAACCTTGATAAAGTCTGCATAAGCTTCTGGGAACTGCTGCTCCATCTGAGCGATTGGCATTGGTGTACGAACACCAGCAACTACGTCCTCGCCCTGTGCATTAACAAGGAACTCACCCATAAGCTTGTTCTCGCCTGTTGCAGGGTCACGTGTGAATGCAACACCTGTACCAGACTCATTATTTAAGTTACCGAATACCATAGGCATTACGTTAACTGCTGTACCCCATGAATAAGGGATATCGTTATCTCTTCTGTAAACGTTGGCACGTGGATTATCCCATGATCTAAATACTGCTTCGATAGCAAGCTTTAATTGCTCTACTGGATCTGAAGGGAAATCTGAACCTAACTGTTTCTTGTACTCAGCCTTAAACTGCTCTGCAAGCTCTTTAAGATCAGCAGCTGTAAGATCAACGTCAAACTTAACGCCTTTCTTAGCTTTCATCTCATCGATGAGCTGCTCGAAATACTTCTTTCCAACTTCCATAACTACGTCTGAGAACATTTGAATGAAACGTCTATAAGAATCATATACGAAACGCTCGAAGGCTGGGTCTGGATTTCCAGCGATCATAGCTGAGACAACCTCGTCGTTAAGACCAAGGTTAAGAATTGTATCCATCATACCTGGCATTGATGCGCGAGCACCAGAACGAACTGAAACTAAAAGTGGATTCTTGAGGTCGCCGAACTTCTTGCCGTTGATCTCCTCCATCTTCTTTACCCCATCCATGGCCTGTGCCATGATTTCATCGTTGATTTTGCGACCATCTTCATAGTATTGTGTGCACGCCTCTGTTGTAATTGTAAATCCTTGTGGGACCGGAAGGCCGATGCTAGTCATTTCTGCAAGATTTGCGCCCTTTCCGCCGAGAAGGTTGCGCATTGTCATGTCGCCTTCGCTGAACATGTAAACCCATTTGTTACCCATATTATATATCCTCCTAAGTAAAAATAACTATCAAAAACTGCCTTTTTATAAAGGGGTTTAGGACAGTTCTCTTTTATTTAAGCACACTTTTTGACCCAATTCAATAAATTGCGTCGTCTAAACCATAGAAAAAAGACAGAGTTTTTTGTGCAATTTTGCACTAGAAACTCTATCTTTAGAATTGCAAGCCCATATTATGTTTTATAATGAGTAGTCAGACACTTTTGCAGAAAGTGCGTATTTCTGCTGACTAATAAGCTCCTTTTGTAGTTTTTTTCTGTCCTCTAATAAGGTCAATATCTTATCGGCAATTTGACCAAAATTCTCCGTTTTGAACAAATTTTTAGGATTTGTAAAATTTTTACCGTGGGCAGTTTCCTTGAAACCTAAAATCAACATATTCGCCAAGAAAGCCCTTCTTGTGGCGGAAACTATCTCTCCCTCGTGGTTGATATCTAGATAAAAATCACAGTTCAAAAACAGCCTATCTAACTGATTCGATTTTACATTTGGATACATTCTCACATTGTCATATCTTTCATGAGACATAAGCTTTGCAGACATTTCTGTGATTGCTGCCACGTGGAAGGTTACCCCTGGCATAGCCTCCACCAATTCTGCAAGCTTTTCGACATTTTCTGTATTTGTACAAATCAGAGCACTTGGTCGGTTTAGATTTTCCTTTGTAAATGAATAAATAAATCCCAGCTGCGATAGCTTGTTAGGATTTGCCTTTAAGGCAATTAGCTTTTCATAGCTGTCCTTATTTTGCACGATAACCCTGTCACATCTACCGGCTCTTCCATCTAGAATCATTTGCATGTTGCCAGGAATCTCGTCCTTAGTATTTTCCTGCCAAAATAGTATGTCGCTCTTTGTCTTGTTTGGAGCCAAATAGTTTGACACAAAAAATGGTATAGAAAGTGAATTAAAGAAAATACGTTTATTGGCATATCCCATTTTTTCCATAAATGCGGCAACAAACTCTGTTTTATTGCTATAAAACTCTACCTTTTCATCTCTGTTTAGAATAATGTCGCCAGTGACAAAATTCTCCACAATGACTTCTCTTCCATCTGCATCAAAATAGGATTTGTTTACCTTTTGAGATTTTTTGTTAAAGATAGTGCGGGCGTACATGGCACCATATTTATTGTAGTGCTCTGAGCATCTTACACGGCCAGCTTCATCTATCCAGTCCACCACCTTTACAAGTCTTTTGCTGGATGGCTTTTCAAAAAATATACGAGCTCTCTCACGAGACTTGTCATAAACGCTAGCAGTACTATTATTGCCCCTTATTTCCCAATAATCAGGAATGCTAATCTGATTGAAATACAGCGGACTGCCCTTATACTTTTCCGAATTAAAATCTCCTAAGAAGTACTCATAAACATTTACAACACCCTCAGGCAAAAAACCATCGTCACTAAGGCAAACTGCCGGTATATCATAGCCTGCATTTTTGAAGGACTCATATAAGTCACTACTTCCCTGAGAAAAGCTATCAAAAAGAAGTACTATATCATTTGGCTGATTAGTTTTTTCCATCTATTCTCTACCTCGTTTGCTAAATAGTTCTCTGCCATTTTATAGGAATGCTTTTCAAAAGCTGTAATATCAGCTTCTGTACATAGTTTAATTATCGCATCTACCATATTTTTCTGGCGACGTCCTCGCTCCATACCGTTGTTGTATGGAAGCTTGTAGCCATTTTTATTATGGTCGATAAAATTTTGATTTCCATAGCGCACGTCAAATCCAATAATAGGAAGGCCCGAGCCTATAGCCTCCATCAAGGTGAGGCCAAAGCCCTCGCTAGTGGATGCAGACAAATAGCCCTCGTAATTTACATATATGTCCGTCAAATCCTGCTGCCCCATTAGTCTGATATAGCTTGTGGCCTTTAGTCTTTCGATTTGGTCACTCAAATCCTTTTCGGCTCCGCCTTTACCATAGATATCCAGTGTAATATCAGGAATAGCTTTACGTGCCTCCACCACAGCATCTATGAGCCAATCCACATGCTTTTCTGTGGCTAGTCTGCTGGCAGTGATAAAAGAATGTGGCTGTCTAGGCTCCTTTGGATATTTGAGCTCTGGCAAGGCCCCCACAGGAATTGTGGCAATGTATGGGCTAACCCCCAGGTATTTTTCAAACTGGGATTTCATCAGCTTGTTCTGATCCTCAGTGGCTGTAACATAAAATGATATATGCTTATTCATTGAAAAAGAGTATTCATAATAATTGTTCCAAAGAATATTTGTATCATCAGTAGAGCCCTCGCTGAAATGGTCCGCATGTACAACGATACCCACCTTTGCGTCATTGACATTTTCCAGTATGGCCTGTCCCTGACCTGTGGTTCTATCGATTATCACCATGTCCTTGCTGGTAAGCTTTAGCCTGCTGACCATGTAGGCAATCAAATCCTCCTTTGAACAAATAATCTTATCTGGGAATTTGTACATGATAACATTATCATCGTTTATCTCATCATAGGCCACAGATCCATCTCTATTAAAAAATCTGCGCTGATATAAATGTGCGCTACCATCTAGTGGAGCATAATATTCTGTGAATATCCTTTTGCTGGTAAAATAATCCTTTCGAACCAAAAGGCCTCTACGCACCATCTCCACCCTATGCACCAGGTCAGACTGAGCATTTGTAAAATAAATTCTATAAAAATTGTTTTCGCCTTCAAAAATTATTCTGCCGATTTTTCCATCGCGTTCAAAGCTGTAGCCTGTATCAGTAATGGTCTTTTTCAAATCCTCCAGAGTAAAGCTGACAGGCTCTGGAGCAAAATCTGTAAAGAAGGTATATAACCATATAATTTCATGATCTTCAAAGCCAATATTTCTAGTCATCTCGATAATGTTGTCTCTAGGAAACATATCCGTAAATACGAATCTAGCCTCCTGCCCAATATTTCTAAGAACGTATGCCCTATAGCTTTGTGCGTATTCGACTCCGGAGGATGCCCATCCGATGCCTAAATTAAAGTTATATATCATAGTCTCCTCCTAAAGTAATTAATAGTTATGGCAAAATAATGTGAAGCTTGTTTTCCTTGTCGATTCTAACCTCACTTAGCAAAACATTTTTGATAATGTTTCGTTTTATGTCTAATTCCATTTTACCAAAGGCCTCCAAGGCTTCTGCATGATATTCATACATTGGATTTCTCTGGGCACTGGCTCTGCCACTGACTGCGGCCTGCAGCTGCTGCAAATAATCAACCTGCTCTATCCAGGCATCATCTATAGCCGAGAGGGCCGATACCCTAACAAAATCTCTCATCGCAGGCATGGAATCCAGCTCTGCGATTTTTTCATCCAAGGATTTTTCTACCCTGGACATAATGTATTTTTTAACAGCCTTACGCTTTCTAAGATTTACATAAGAGCTGCCCTTTTCCATTCTGTAGGAAATATTATCCAGCAAAAATCTATTCAATTCCTGTTTGGTAAGCTTGCGATGGTTTTTCAAAAATACGTCAATATTATCCTCTGCAATCTGCAAAAGCTTTTCTCTTTCAACTGTGCCACCATCTAATAGCTTATTTCTGGTGTCATACATTAATTTACGCTCCAGCTGCAGAACCAGGTCATAATCCTTTGCTGTTTTTCTATGTGTAGCGCCAAATTCCTCATTGGTTTTCTGCGCACCATTTACTATACGTTTAATTCGTAAATCCGATATTTTCTTCTTATCATCAATAAATTTTTCCAGCTTCTTCGTATCTACGGATTTTTCGACGATATCATCCTCTAGTGAAATGATAAATCTGCTATATCCTGGATCTCCCTGACGTCCCGCACGGCCTCTGGCCTGCCTCTCATCACGGATATTTTGCATTCTGCCTACGCCAATAACTGCCAGACCGCCTAGCTCACTAACCCCAGGTCCCAGCTTGATGTCTGTGCCTCGACCTGCCATAGACGTAGCCACAGTCATGGCGCCCATTTGGCCTGCCTCCTTGATAATATCAGCCTCCCAGAATGCGTTGTTGGCATTTAAAACAGAATGTGGCACACCTTCCTTTACCAGAAGTTGAGAAATGATTTCTGTGTCTGCAATCATGGTGGTCACAATCAATACCGGCTGTCCCGTTCTATGCTTTTTCATAGCCAGCTGAATTGTAGCCTCAAACTGCTTTTTAGAATTATTGAAATACCAATCCTGGCAGTCCACTCTCTGAACTGGTCTGTTAGTAGGAATAACTACTACCTGCTTTCCGTAAACATCAAAAAGCTCTTCCTTGGCATCATAAATAGTTCCACTCATGCCTGCCATCTTTGGGAACATGCTAAAGAAATTTTGGTAGGTAATGGATGCCATGGAACGGTTTTCCTGTGTTATCTCCACCTGTTCCTTACATTCAATAGCCTGATGCTGTCCGCCTCTAAGCTTTACGCCCTTTAGCATACGACCAGAGCTGGCATCAATAAGAGCCACCTCTCCGGCCTCTGAAATCATATATTCTGTACCCTTTTCTATGATTTTGTGGGCGCGAAGTGCCAAAACTAAATGTCTATATATCTCAAAATATTTAGGATCGAAAATATTATCTACTCCAAAATAATTTTCGGCGTACTCTAAGCCCTTTTCTGTGAACCATACATTTTTTTCCTCCACCTCATAGTCCACATCCTCCTTTAGAGTACGGACGAAAAAGTCTGCAGCTTCGTATAAATTGGACTGTACCCTAGGGGCACCAGAAATAACCAGTGGTGTACTGGCACTATCTAATAAAACTGAATCCGCCTCATCGATTATTATGTAATTAAATTTGCGCATGAATCGATCATCTGCAGACTTTACCAGATTGTTAATAAGGTAATCAAAGCCTAGTGCAGAGTGCGTCGTATATACGATATCAGATTTATAAATTTCACGCTTTTCGTCATTTCCGAATTTGTCATCCTCATCTCTTTTAACACCTGCTGCAATGGATAGCCCCATGAATCTATAGGCTGGCCCCATCTCCTCTGCATCACGCAATGCCAGATATTCATTATTTGTCACCAAAATAGCGCTTTCACCAGTTAATCCATTTAGATACATAGGTAGTGTGGCTGTGAGAGTCTTTCCCTCGCCTGTGTTCATCTCCGCCAAATACCCCTGGTGTAAAGCAATACCTGCCATTATCTGCACATCAAAAGGAAACATGCCAAGGACTCTCTTATCCGCCTCACACATGGCCGCAAAAGCTTCTGGTAAAATCTTATCTAGTGACTCTCCAGACTCATATCTCTGACGAAATACATCTGTCTGATGTGACAATTCCTCGTCAGAAAGTGCTGCCATAGCAGGGCCAAATTCTTTTACCTTCTTTAGCTCTTTTTTTAGTTTTCTAACTGTCCCTTTTGTCTTTACTTTACTCATTTTCAATCTCTTCGATTATTATTGAATGAAATGTAAATTCACTCATTCCCCCATTTATAAGCTGCATCTTGTAGCTAAAAGTCTTTAACGGACAACGAAATTCTGCCTCAGTATCACGAATGGTAATGTCCCCCGCCTCGCGCTCGTATTTATCCAAAAATACCAGTCTCACCATGCAGCCTGTACCATCAGGCGTATCCACATTGATAGATATCTTGTATTTGCTCTCGCCATCAATAATAGGCAACGCCGGCTCAATACGCTTTTCCTGATAATTTGTCATGGAAAACCACTCTTTAATAACTGTGCCCGGTGGCATTAATCTATTTTTAAATTTCACGCTGCTTTTAGATTCGTACTCCACCTCTGAGCCATATAAATAAGTGTCCGAACTATATTCATTCCAATAAACTATCCAACTAGCCTTTTCCATTTATTGCTTTAGCTCCTCCATAACCATCTTCCATTTTTCCACCAGCTTTTTTGTGGTAAACTGCTGGGCTAACTCGTAGGAATATACCTTTGCCTTGTTCCAGTTTGACATGGTGCCTAGGAAATAATCTAGGGCATTTGGAATATCCTTTATATTTCTAACCACCATACCATTTTCACCGCTGTGCATGTACTGGGTTTCTCTTCTAATAATCTGTGGTATAGCTGTGCTTATGCAATTTATCTGCAAATACAAATCAGGATTGTGTCTCATATCAATCATGATACGCTGCTCACGAATACATTTGCTGACAGACAATTCATCCACGCATTGTTCCACGAAAAATCTAACTGGCACTTCCTCTTCATCCATTTCATCAACAGAGTTTTCCGCTTTATTTTTATCTGCAGGAATAGCCATCTTTTTATCATAGCCTGCCTTCTCTAAGGTAGCGGCAATTTGTGCCAATATCTTTTGAGGCAAATTATATTCTGCATTTCTAGTAAAAATATGCACCATGGCATTTTCATTAGTCATCAGATATTCTGCCAAAACCACCATCAATTCCATGGCTCTCTCCTCTGGAAGATCATCCACCGGCACCAGGATTTTCTGCTGAGTAAGCTGTTGGCTAATACCAAAATCCATACGTGAATCATATGGAGTAATGTCCGTAATTTTCTTTATTTCCTTTCCGTAATCTCTTCTAAGATAACGGCTGGCCGCCTCAGAATCGGTGATAATGTATCCCGCCTTATCCACCAGGGCCTTTCCTACGCTATCACGTAGGGTATATCTATCTGAATAAAATGATAAAATACACTTTTTATTTTTAATAATGTGCTCTGCCGCAATTGTATTCAGCTCGTGCATGGCAATGCAAAAAATATCATCTCCATCATTTGCATTTAAATGTGACTCAAGCACCTCCATTATTACCTCTGAAATATCATCGTAATGAAGCTTTTCAAAGGTATGACTAGTACACTCGTCTCCATTATATACAAGATAAGTATTTGCTCTTGCGTTTATCTCCACATGACCGTTTTCCGCAAATACACGCATTTTTGTGTGTCCATTTTCCATCAAATAGTCTGTATAAAAAGCTTCTCCGTTCTTATAAACCACTGTCATGGAAACAAAGCCACGGTCATCATATATATTTTTACGCGTGATTACATCATCAGAAAACATGCTAACCTCGATCATGTTTCCTGCCTCACCAAATTCTATTTGTGCGTACTTTTTCCCATGTAAATATGCCACCACAACAAATGGCGTATATACGAATTCGATTCCCTCAGGCCAACTCAAATTATGAAAAGAAAACACTGCAGCTTTCTTTTTGGTAATCTCCTGAATAGAATCAAAGCAAGACCAATAAGGCGCATGAAAAACACCCTGTCTATGCAGAAAATGTCTAAAGTTTGGAGTGAAGCTAAGTAGCAAAATCTTGTAATCTGTCATTCCACTACGATTAAATAGCTGAACCTGCTTTACCGTATCGTCAAACTCTGTGTGCATACGTCGGGCATGCCATGCCTGTTCAGATTCTCTCCACATATTCTTTTGATACCATGCAGGTATGAAATATAACATATTTTTCTCCTTTAGCCGCCCCATTAAATAAATTCTACATAGGCATCATAATTTTTCACTGCCACCAATTCTCTGTAAAGGTTGCAGTTTATACTAGCCATGGCAATCATTATAGATGGCAAAGTCATTACCACCGGACTGATATAGCCCTGCATCTGCAGATACAGTGGCAATCCAATAAAAATGCTCATAAATGTGGCACTGAACACAGATATCAGAAATACTCTAATTCCAATATAACGCCTGGTCTTCTTTCCTGAGCGAAGTCCCGTAATACTATCTCCTGATTTTTGCATATTCTCTGTCAATCCTTTTGGACTGATAAATACAAATGAAAACATAACAGTTATGAGATACAAAATAATTACGTAGACAATAACACCAAGGGTATGGTTGGTGTTCATATTATCGTATACCCATTGAATATTTTCGTTATCTGGCATAATCAAAGTCAGGCCATTACAGATAGACACTGGCAGCATAAAAAATGCTGACGCAAACATAACAGGCATCATTCCTATTGGATTTAGCTTTATAGGAATATAGTTTTTGTCTGAATAAATGTTATGAATTGAAATTCGCTGCATAGGAATTCTATACTCAGAATTTTCGAAGATTATAGTAATAAGCAAAGCTACAATGCTAATGATTCCTATAATTTCCAGCTCCTCTAGCTTTGAATATCTAACCGTATTTACGATACTATCCAGGATATTTACAAATATAAGAATGGTCTGTCCACCCACTCCGTATTTACCATTTCTAGTGGAAAGCCATAATATTACAAATGCGCCTGTAACCATCTCAATACCAGATAAAAGCTTGGCAATCACTAGCTCCATACCACCATCTGCCAGATATACCGCTGACTGAGTCTGCATGTAAGCCTGGACACTAGCCCAAATCATCATGACAGCCAGAGTTGCAATTGTTGTTTTCTTAGGTGATGTTTTAGTCTTGCTGTCAGCATTTTTTACAGCCACAACCATCTGCACAATTAGCATAGAAAACATATATGGAGAAATACCTAGCGCAAAGATACTAGTCTTGTATCTGTCACCACCCACTGTCTGCATAATCAAGTCACTTGTTGTATCCCTAAAAGCATCATAGGCAGCCAAATCTATACCATAAAGAGGCAGCTCTCTACCGATCAAATAGCCTGCCATTATTATGATTGTAAAAATTAACTTTTGAATTAGTGTTTTTGGAAAAAATTTACTCTTCATCCCTACCCCGTAAAAGAAATGTTTGTCTTTATTATAACTAAAACTGAACAAATTAAAAGGGCAATCCCAATGGCGAAGGACTGCCCTTTTTTACTGAATAGAATTATTTTGTAGGACTGTTTTCCATTTTGTCGCGGCCAACCTTAGTAGTTATTGTTGCAATTACTATTGTGATAAATCCGATGAATCCCGTTCTGGCCTTTAATGCCTGTCCGGATTTAGCCACCTGATTGTCACCAATAAACATTGACTCTATAGTCTCATCTTCTGGAACATCCTCCACTACAGTAAGTGGAACCTGGTTATCGGCAATGGTTGGCATAAATACATCTGCATTATGATTTGTAAATGTCGCTACGGCCTGTCCTGCTGCAGGAACATTTTCATTAGCTATTTCCACTGAATCATCCAACTCAGTAACTGAAATAACATTGTTTGCTACAGATGCTGTATAAGCTGCTGAGTAAGCAGCTGGTTCAACTACATCTTCGTTTGCTGCCTCACTAGCTGCAAGACTTGCACTAGCTGACTCACTTAAGGATGTAGATAGGCTCTCACTTTTAAGCTCGGAAGCTGATGTAGAAGCAATCTGGCTATTTGTCAATGACTGATATCTAGCCTCTGAAGCAGACTCAGATACAACTGCGCTGGCGCTGGCTGAAACAAAAGTCTCGCTCATTTCATTTGCCAAGCTTATTACCGCCTCTGATAAAGATGTGATTGCTGCGCTCATTGAATGTCTCTTGCTAACATCTTCTAGGTACTGCTTCTTTGTGTACCAATCCAGCCCCTTCACAGTATTTAATGTATCACCAGTAGTTGTTGTAACATCATATGTTTCAAATCCTACACGCTGATAGTAGTTGCCGTTCATTTTTGCTGTGTTATAAATTGGAGTCTTAATAATAATATTAACGCCATCTACATTTGAAGGATTATCATCATTTTTGTCTGAAAGATTGTTTTTAATTAAAGTATTTCCATCTGCATCACATGTTGCATAATCAAAATACATCTCGTGATACTGTCCATCTACACCTACATATTTAACACAATAGTGGTGCTCATAATAATTGCTACCCTGCCAATATTTATAAACAAGAGTATTGGTTAAATAATTAGTATTTTTACCTAAGTCAATAGCATTAGATATTGTGTAATCAGCTGTAATCTCACCTGACTGCACCAATTTATATCTAATCATTGCTATAGCCAAATCATCTCTCTCTGCATTGTAATAGTTG
>JAILKL010000057.1 GCA_024693775.1 Pseudobutyrivibrio sp. | reverse complement strand
GCTGATAGCTCTCTATAAATCTTTGCCTTCTTTCTGCGAAGGATTTTTGTATCTAAAGGATAATTAAAAAATTCCATATCGACTCCAAATAAAATTACTGGTTTGCAAGGACAACATCTACCATGCTGCCTACATTTTTGAGGCTAGAAACCTGCTCCATTGTAAACTGGAACTCAAACTCGTCCTCTACCATCTCGATAAGATTCATCTGCATGAGAGAATCCCATCCATCTACATCATTTGCTGTAGTAGTCTCTGTAACTACTAGTTCATCATCATCAAATGCGTCCTGAAAAATCTCATTTATCTTTGCTAAAGCTTCTTCTCTAGTCATAATTCCTCCTAATATAAAACTATAAATATCATAAGTTTTATTCTATACCTTTAACTTCATAGGCAAGTGTCTTGCCCTTGTTCCAATCAAGCTCATAATTTTCAAATTTAAGTGTATTTGCTCCGTTGTTTTCACGCATATCCTTTGCGATAAATGGGAAAGCCTGAGCTAAATTGCAAACTGTAAGGTCAATGCCATCTACCTGATCGTGCTTTGCCACGCCAAGAGACACAAGCCAATCATTTGTAATGCTAATCTCCAGAATAACCTCCAGGTCACGGACGTACATAGAGTAGCATCTCTTTTCTGTGACACCGTATTTGTCAGTGTACTCTCCAAAGAAATATTTTGGATGACGGTATGGCACATCTACGCATTGCTCTACATAGTGACCAAAGGTAATGCCCTGGTGGGCCTCGATATCAAAGAAGAGCTGCTTTCCATTGTTATCTCTAAGATATGTAAATGGTCCTGCGTCGCTCCAGGCATCCTGGTTGCTCATGGCAGCCAATCTGTGAGCGTTTTTGCCCCATACCATAAATGAATAAATAGGGTGCTTTGTACGAGTGAAATCCTGGCGATTCTTTAAAATCCAATTATTTAAAGCACCTACCTCGCCTGGTGTACTGCGATAGTCAAATCCATTGCCCCTGCACCAGTCCCAGGAAAATACTGGAAATAATAGTGTCCCCTCTGTGCCAACAACCTCCTGAAGCATATCGATAAATGCATTCAAGAAATCATCGCGCTGCTTTACTCTGACACCACACTCGGTTTTTGCCAAATATAAAAGGCCTGTAATGTCTGATGCCACATAGAGCATGTCACCAGCTCCGGCTCCTAATTCTATTATTTTCTTTTTATATCTATCAAGAAATTCTGCTGTTTCCAAATCTAATCCTCGATTCTAATAAGTCCATTTTCATAGAGCTTGTCCACAATCTCTGTAAGCTCCTTTACAGGCACCCCTGTAATTTCTGAAATGCCGATCAAATCATTTCTGCCATCTGCGTAGGTCATAAAATACATCATGGCCATGACCGCATCATAGCTGCCCTTTTTGCTGACAGTAGGGAAAAGTCCACGCTTTCCCAGCTGTGGCTCGCATGGCTGAGTCATTACGTATATACGGTTATACTCTAGGGCATTTACCACCTGAGTCATGACCTGATAGCCCCCCTCAAAGCCCTCTGGGCTAACTAGTGTCATGTCGTCTGCGCTGGTGTGGTACTCTGGATACTCACCGAACTTACTACGGCAGAAGCATACTACTGGAAGGTCTACTCCAGCACTGTTGTACTGTCTCTCGTCAGAGCCGCGCTTTAAAAAGCTGTAGTCGCTGAATTTGCCCTCAGTGTGAGACTTTAATACATTTGTAAGAACTCTATCTGCTAGAGTATCCGCATATTTGCTATGGACGATAGAATAATCTCTATCATCGCCTACGCAGGACATGTTAAAGCCTGCTACGATGTGCTGTTTCATGTGCTGCAAATGGTCATCTGTAGCAATGTATGTAATTGCCCCGATGGTCTCAGGGATAATGATAAATCTGTAGGTATAGTGGCGATTCTTCAGGCTCTTTACGTATTTAATAAGCTCACACATAAGCACTGGGCCTGAAACCTCATTGTTTGCCATGGATGGATGACAATCATAGGTGGAGAAGAAAATCTCCTGATCACTCTCACCTGGAAGCACTAGCTCTGCATAAGTAAGGTTTCCATCAAAAAGCTCTGAATCGATATACATGTGGTAACGACCTGGTGCTAGGCTATCCATCTGCACCTGAGACATGCAAAATCCAAAGCGCTCCTTATAGTAGCTAGTAACATATGGAATAATCTCTGGCTGGTCTGGAAGAGTAAAGATGTGAGTCTTTAGCTCCTCTAGATCCACCCACTGATCCACTGGGGTGGAATATCCCATTACATGTAGATTTGTATCGGCCATATCGATAATACGGTTTCCATTTTCATCCTCGATATAAGCCTCGCGGATAACCCATTCCTTTGGAACAGTCCAGTCAAAAACCTGGGTGCCGCTCTTTACATTTTTTATTTCAAATCCAACACCATCTACCGCTGCGATACGCTCAGAACACATGGCTAGTGTCTGACGGACACCCTCGCCTGTGATGCTGCGGCAGATAGGAAATAGCTCCTCTGCAAAGCTATACATCTCATTTCCTATACTCATGTCATACCTCGAAATTTGTTAATTATTTCAACTCTTATTCTCGTTTTATATTACAAAATATTAAATTAAAACTAAAAACTACTCTTCGCCGAGTTTTACAATCAACTTTCCATCAACAACTGCAATACTGCCATCATTTGGATATGTAGGCATAGCCTGCACCTCTGGGGTGTCAGCCATGGTGCCGTCATCCTCTACCACTAGCTCGTTGCCAAAGCCTAGGTGCTCCTGCATGAAATAAATAGAGCCACCATAAGTAATGATGTCTGTAAAGCGTGGGAATTTTTCTAGCTTTACAGCCTCTAGCTGATCTACAGTATCAAGCTTT